>NZ_JAUBTO010000116.1:0-27947 GCF_036702495.1 Microcoleus sp. C2D2
ATGAATACTTGCCAAAATGGAACTATAGAGCCGTACCTCAAACTTAGTAATTCATCAAGTTATTTATTTTTCAGTCCTAATAGATAAAATGACCCATTCGCCCAACCACTTTTGACTTTGATGGCTTTGGGATTTTCTTCCAGAGCACCTCCTCCTTGATTGATTTGAACTTGTGAGCCATAGATAGGATAAATATTCCTTGCTTCTGTTTTTTTCTTTCTCTTTTTAGAGCAACTTTTCTCTTCCAATCCTATCATCTCTTAAGCTGAGAAAATCAATTTCATTATAAGGTGGTTGGTCACATTCAATATTTTGTTCGTTTTGAGAAATTCGTTGTTGTAATTAATCAAGAGCCTAAAAATGAGGATTTTGGCTATTTTTACACACGAAGCAATTACAGGGAATTATTTTTTTGACTCTTAATCGCTCATAACTCTTATGAATTTAGTCTAATTTATCCGTAATGACTTCTACAAAAACCCGTTTGTCCCATATAAGCGAAGCTTAATTGCTCGGAGGTGATATATTTCGATGAGTTCAGCTAAGGTACGATCCAGTTTTAAAATTACGCCACTACCTCATACTTTTGGTTCGTCAATACAGTAGTTCTTTTCTACAAGAAAGCGAGTTAAAATGCCTTTGCTGACGGGGCGACAACCCAGTCAGGCGATCGACTGCTGCAAATTACCTAACTTATCTCACCCGCGCCTGAGCTTTGGCTGAGTATAACAAATATCCTGCATCTTGCCCATACCGCTTTTTATCCCAATTCTCAAAAGTTATGCAGCAGTAACTAGGGCTGATAAAATGTCATCCCATCCGGTTATAGATCGAGAGGGTTCAGATAAGCACAATCTAACTTCTAAAAGAGGTATCTATGTCTCATAAATATGTGAGATAAAATTCCGATAAGAACCCTAACTCAACCGTATTGAAGCATAAAGGTAATGCTGAAGCGTGCAATTTAAAGGGGGTGCATCTGAATGAAAGCATGAGCGAAGCCTGACGGCCGATGCATTTATTGGTTAGAAGCTCATATTTACTGCGGGAATGCTTCGCCCCTACAGACATATTTGCTTTCATTGAGATGCACCCTTTAAATGTGGAACTGCTTAGCAGAGTGTCTAGCAGTACGTCACTCGTGAACCGTACCGTCGGGTAAGATTGTACCTGTTAATGTAGTTCGGGTGAGTTTTACCATAACTCGATCGCCGTAACCGATTTTCGCTCCTGTTAAATCCGCACCGCTTAAGTCTGCACCGCTCAAATCGGCTCCGATTAAGTTGGTTTCTCTCAAGTTGGCATTGATCAAACAAGCTCCTAACAAATTGGCCCTGAACAAGTTTGCTTTGTGCAAATTCGCGCCTGTGAGGTTGACGTTGTGTAGAAAAGCATCGCTTAAGTCTGCTTCACTCAGGTTTGCATTGCTCAAGTTTCTCCCTGAAAAATCCCTTTCTTTTAAGGAAGCTCCTTTGAAGTTGGAACCACTCAAATCGGGAGCTTGCGGCGCAGCTTGGCGGTAAGACTGAGATGGCTGCGGCGGCGGCGATTGGTAGCGGGACGCATCTGAATAGGGCCCTGAAGGATTTCCAGCATAATTGCCAGCATATTTTCCTGGAGAGGTTTCAGAAGAGTAGCGGGGTGCTTGTGAGTTTGCCGGCGGTGGCTGGGTGTTTTGGTGTTGGGTGTTTGGATACTGAGTATTTCTGTACTGAGTGTTTTGGTACTGAGTGTTTTGTGGCTGAGTGTTTTGTGGCTGAGTGTTTTGGTACTGAGTGTTTTGGTACTGAGTGTTTTGGTACTGAGTGTTTCTGTACTGAGTATTTTGTTGCTGGGTATTTTGTTGCTGGGTATTTTGTTGCTGGGTATTTTGTTGCTGGGTATTTTGTTGCTGGGTGTTTTGTTGCTGGGTGTGTTTGTGCTGGGTATTTTGTTGCTGAGTGTTTTGTTGCTGAGTGTGTTTGTGCTGGGTATTTTGTTGCTGAGTGTTTTGTTGCTGGGTGTTTCTGTACTGAGTATTTTGTTGCTGGGTGTTTCTGTACTGAGTATTTTGTTGCTGGGTGTTTCTGTGCTGAGTATTTTTTTGCTGAACGTTCTGATTCTGACCTCTTGGTTGAATCGATCGCAATTGTTCGCGAGCTTGATTAATTTCCTTAATCTTTTGTTCAGCTTTCTGTAGGAGTCTGGGATTGTCTTTGGGGATGCGATCGGGGTGCCAAATGAACGCTAAATCCTTGTAGGCTTGGCTAATTTCTTCTCTGGAAGCTCCCGGCAACAGTTCCAGCACTTTATAGTATTGGTCGAGGTCGTTCATTGTACCACCTTTCGCTTTAAGAAATTAGGAATTAAAAATTAAGATCCGAGTAAAAGCCGTTGTCAGTCGATTTGAGATTTGAGACGGGGGCGTGAGACGTTCGGCGAGACCTTCGGCGAGCGCTCAGTCGAGCCGTCGAGCGCTCAGCCGAACGATTTGAGATTTACTCCACAGATGAATCTGGGAGTTTGAACAAGAGTCTAAAATTTTGGGCTGCTGGCGACTCCTGTTGTTGGCAAGTATCCGTTTTTGGGCGGGGTCAAAGCTTGCTTGTCCGATCGTACATTAGATGAACAATAACTCAGCTAAGCCGCTGCTGGCAAAAAGTCTCGAATTAGCTGCAAGTATGTTGCGGCATCCTCCAGCATCGGAAAGTGAGCCGTATTAGGAATTATAACAAATTCTACTTTTTTGCTGAGCGAGGCCGCTTGCTCTCCCATGATGGCGGGGATAATTCGATCGAATTCTCCGGCCACAAGCAGTGTGGGAACACTCAGCCGCGCAAATTCTTGGGGCATTTCCTCGGCTGCTCTTTTGCTGACGGCCGTCACCATTGTACCTATAGCAGCTTCCTGGTCTGCCATTAAAAAATCCTTGAGAAACGCCAGACTGACCTCTCTGGGCAGGGAACGGCGCAAAAACCGAGCCATAAATAGCCGATCGGCAAACGGGATCGATGCCAGCCAAGATGGCCTAAATTTTACCACATAGCCACCGAATTTGTGAAAAGTTGTAAAAGATTTCTCATCGTATTCAAAAATCCCGCTGCAAGTGAGAATTGCTTTTTCTACTTTTTCGGGGTAAAGGTTGAGAAATAAAGTAGCAATTGATGCACCTGTGGAGTGAGCATTGAGAAAGACGCGGCTTAAATTCAGAGCTTCTAATAATTCAGCTAAGTCGCGGGCGTAGGTTTCGAGTTCGTAGCTTGACTCAGGAGGCTCTTTTGGCAAAGGCGATCGGCCAAAACCTCTCATATCATAAAGCAAACAATCAAAATCATCAGCAATAGCCCGTGCCGTACTTTCCCAGTAGCGCGCCGATCCCGCCCAGCCGTGCAGAAATACCATCACTGGTTTGTCGCTGTGCGCAGCACTGTTATCTGCCGTTATCCACTCGTAATAATGTTCTACACCGCGAATTGAAATGAAAGACATGATATTGACTTTGGATTCTGAGATTTTAGATTTTAGATTTTAACTCATAATTGTTCAGTAAATACCAAAATTCCCGACTTCTTTAATAAATCGGGAATCTCAAGACTACATCTATCAAAAAATCTGCGTTAATCTGCGTCAATCCGCCCACATCTGCGGTCAAAAATTACCAACATAGGAACCAATCATAAATCTTAAGCTGCAGAAGCAGCCAGCCAAAATAAACCATCTACCAAAAGCGTGCTTAACACCGCGCCGCTAAACGCGCGCCAGTGCAGTTGCGTGCCGCGCAAACTCAGCAAACCGACTGTTAGCAACACAGCGATTAAAACTAGAGCGCAACCTATGCCCCAAGGAGTTTCAATTTGACCGATCGCACTTTGAAAAATCGGCATAGCTAATTCCGGTTCCGCGTGCATCACTTGGCGCCAGTAGGGCATCAAGCCTGTCAAGTAAAAATATAAATCAGTAATGGCAGTACCCAATAGAGAACCTAAATAAAAATAGCCGCCAACTTTTCCCCAAGATTTGCCCAAGCACCAAATAGCAAAAGGCAAGCCAATTGCTTCTATAGGTAGATGTAAAATAGGTTCCCATCTAAACCAGCCCCAATAGATAGAACCTGCCAGCCAGCATCCGGCAAATCCTAATAATAAATCTCCCCAAAGTTGTGTTTTGGGGCGGAAAATTAGAATTAAACTCAGAACGAACCAGGGGATAGTTGATAGCAAACTGATGGTTGGATATAACCGAACTAACGGTGCTTGCACGAAGACTGGAATTGATACTAAAAATGCTGAGGCGCTAAATATTAACCACTGTTTGATGCTGTTTGTTGTGCCTGAAGTGAGAGAATTGTCGAGGCCGGCGATGGTGGCAATAGGTGCGATCGCTGAGGATACTAAATTAAGATTAAACAACTGATTGGACTCCGTATTGTTTCAATAGGTGGACTAAAAATTTTGCTGCGGTTGTGGGTGCGACAGTCTCAATGCCGGCGGCGGTGTGGCTGACGTGCCAGCCTTTTGCCGTTTGGGGAGCTCGCCATAAATCCAAATGTTCGATCGCCGGATCTGCATAAAAGCTCTCTCCACCGCTGCCGAGAGTTGCCGAACTCCAATGCGTGAAGCAATCGTGGCTGATTCGGTGGATGGGAAAATTGCCCCCCAGGGGTACTCCCCAACCGTCTAAGGCAAAAAAAGCCCCGACTTTGCCGCCGAGTTGCTGCCACATCCAAGCCGCCCCGATCGCCCCGGCTACTCCTGCCGAAAAGCTGACAAATACTAGACTTTCTCCTGCTAACTCTTCCATCCACAAAAAGTGCAATATGTCAAGAGCTGAAAAAGGCGGATATTTATGAGCGGGAAAAATCTTGACAGGCTCGACTATTTGCTGGTTTGGGCGATCGGCTGCCAGTCCCCAAAGCCCCGAAAGTCCCGCCAGGAAACAGTCGGTTAGCTTTGGTTCGTGGACTCCGGGGCAAATTACCAGTCTCATAGTTCGTCAAGAAAGTTAATATAGTTCGCAACATAACTTTATCATATAGCTACTATATCATATACTACCCCAGGGGATAGGGTGTTAAACTTATAATAGGGTCAAGTTTGAAGAGTATCCCCCCAAGTTAAAGGCTGGGAACGCTCCAAACCGCTTTAATCAGAGGCAAGGTGAGGGAGTCTTAAGAAAACATGAAACTTATCCCCCCCCGCCCCATCCCCTGTCAAGCTTAGCAAAGGCTGATTCTAGTTTTAAGCTGTTCTGTATTTAGATTTAACTTTTCCGGCGGCGTCGAAGCTGACCCCACAAAAGCTTAAAGAAACAGGACTGTGAAAATTAGAGGCCTGCCAGCTTAGCTGCCCTACGAATTTCGGGTCAGGGTCAATCGATTTTAGATTTGAGATTTTAGATTTTAGATTGACCCCACGGATAAATGCGGGGGCTTGAGGATTTTCGATTTGGGATTGATTCTACGGATAAATCACGTGGCGGGTACCATCAAGAAATTCTTGGTCAAAAAACCGATTTAGGACTGATGCTCATCAATCCGCTTTCTAGGATAAATAAGAGGTTTGACTGGGAAGTATGGGCGCAGAAACCGGGAATCAGCCCCCCGCGCGCAACCGTCGTGCGATCGCAAAAAATGAAAAATCTCCGATTCACCCTTCATCCTGCTTGGATCTCTTAGAATAAAGAAAATTGAGGAATACAAAGTGGTTGCTTCTCCAGAAAAAATCGAGTACAAAACATCTGCAGCACCCGCAAGTAACGATCGCGTTGCTGTATTGCTGATGGGTTACGGCGAAGTCGAAAGCTACGACGATTTTGCCAACTACAACGAACAAGCTTTAAATTTGCTTACGGCAAAGTTTGCGCCAGTACCGCTTTGGATTTATCCGCCGCTGGCGAAGATTTTAGCAATCTTTGACTTGCACGAGTGGAGTCACCAACACGGTCAATTCGTTTCGCCGCACAATGCAATTTTTGAACAGCAGCGCGCTGGGATTGAAAAGAATTTACAGGAGAAATGGGGCGATAAAGTAAAAGTGTTCAAAGCTTTTAACTTTTGCGCGCCGTTTTTGCCGGAACAAGTAATTCCTCAAATTCAAGCAGAAGGATTTGACAAAATTCTGATTTATCCGCTGTTGGTAGTTGATTCTGTTTTCACCAGCGGCATTGCAGTCGAACAGGTGAATAAAGCTTTAGCACAAACCTTTGATGGCAAAGAACATTGGGTAAAAGGACAGCGCTACATTCCTTCTTTTTACGATGAACCTGCTTACATCCAGCTAATGGCGGATTTGGTAGAAGAGGAAATTAAGAACGATTTAGCTGTAGCGCATTTGCCTTCTCAGATTGGGATTGTGCTGATGAATCACGGTTGTCCGCACAAGGCGAAGGGCTTTACTTCGGGAATTGTGGAAAGTCAAGCTTTGTACGATCGCGTGCGGGAACGTTTGATGTATCGCTATCCTTTGATTTCGGTGGGTTGGCTGAACCACGACACACCCCTGATTGAATGGACGCAGCCGGATGCGACGTTGGCTGCGAAGAATTTGATCGATCTGGGTGCAACTGCGATCGTGTTTATGCCGATCGGATTTGCGACAGAAAATCACGAAACATTGTTAGATGTAGACCACATTATTGAGTCTTTGCAGAAACAGCGTCAAGGAGTTACTTACCGCAAATTGCCTTGCGTTAACGACCATCCAGAGTTTCTGAAAATGGCGGCCGAGTGGGCAAATCCGCAGATTGAAGCGTTGTTGAGTGAGACTGCGGTTGCTGTTAATCCGAGTTTGGCTTCCGCGCAGCGCGAGCACGCGCATTCTCACGAAGGGCACGGGCATTCTCATGGCGATCACGGGCATTCTCATGGCGGGCACGGGCATTCTCACGAAGGACACGGGCATTCTCATGGCGGGCACGGGCATTCTCATGGCGGGCACGGGCACAGTCACTAATTGAGTCGTTGGGTGGGGGCGGGTTTATTATATTCTTGGTTTCCCCCATAGATGGTTGGTAAAACCCGCCCCTACGATGCCCTGTAGGGGCGGGTTTTACAGATAATATTTGAGCCTCACAAACAATCTAGATAAACCCGCCCCGGCTATACTAATTGAGCGCGTCAGTTCAGATTAATTGAGGTGAAAAGTCGATCGTCCTTTGGTGTTTTAAAGAAGGGGCGATCGACTTTTTTACAAGCAGGTATGAATTCTTAGGAATTACGCAACACCCCCTAGAGATATTGCGCTAAGATAAAAACTAAAGTTTTTCCAAGATTTGAAAAATTTAGACACTGTTAAACTCAACCACCGCCCCATCTGCAATTCTCTTAGCAAACGGAAGTTATATCAATGACATCCTACGCCTTAAACTTACCCGTTCAATTACAGCAAGAAGCTGAAAAATTGGCAACACTCCAAGGCATTTCCTTCGATCAGTTTATTCTCTGGGCTGTAGCCGAAAAAGTCGCTACTCTCAAGCAGCGGAATGACGATCCGGCTTTTCCTGAAATCACCTATGTGCGCGGCGCTAGCGGCGAACTCGTTCCCGTTTTGCGCGGCACTCGGTTGCGGGTGCAAACAGTAGTCATCGCAGCGCAGAAATGGGGTTTTTCTCCAAACCAAATTGCCACTGAGTATGACTTAAGTGAAGATCGAGTGAACGATGTTCTCGCTTTTTATGCAGCCCACCATCAAGAAATAGACGCATCTATTGCCGCTGAGCAAATTATCGAAGCTGCTAATGTCTAAACCGCTATTGCATCTAGATGCCGATACCTCTATTAAAGCTTTGCAAGTCGCCCTTTTATCTCGCAGTCACGATGTCACTCGGACACCGACTGAGTGGATGGCTTTAGATGCTAGCGATGAGGCTCAATTGCTAGAAGTAACAGCGCGAGGGCGGTGTATTTTTACGTTTAATATCCGGGATTTTCAGGTTTTAGCTCAGCGTTATCCCGAACATGGTGGCATCATTTTGGCTGCTCAAAACAGTTGGACATTATCTAGTCTAATTGCTTCGCTCGATCGCCTGCTTTCAGAAACACAAGCTGCTGACTGGAAAGGGCAAGTTCGCTGGCTTAATCAGTGGCGAACCTAACTTGAGCTTGATTTGAGGCAAAAAGTCGATCGCACTTCTTCCGGTTCCTGGAAAATAACATTAATTTGTTGACTTTGGGAAGTGGGTAAACAGAGTGGCACAATATCCGTCACTAATGTTGACCCCTAACCCCTAGTTAAACAACGATAGAACCTTCAGTTATTCCTCACTTTCAAGGAATTGTCGAGCCACCCGTCCCCAATCAACACGAGCATCCTGTGCCTTATTGCGTCGAGGACCATGAGGTTGCTCATCCTCGTACCGCGCCCAAGCCATCAGTAATAATTTCAAACCTTCTAGAGAATTTGTTAGGCGAGATCGAAGTGTTTCAGGCTCTACGCCTTCTACTTCCTCTTCTAAAATTTCAACAAGGTTTTTGTAGGCAGGATGGATTGTGTTTAAAGTTATAATAATTGTACCCGGTTTAGGATCGACAGAAAAGAAAGCAGATTGGTCTCCTAAAGATGCGTTAGCAAAAACATACTTTAATCCATCGGAAACCGTTTTAGCCGCCAATTCTTCAGCGGTAATTTGCATAACACCTTTATCTATTAAGGTGGTTTCAATGATTTCCTTTCGCTCCTCTGAAGGGAGTGACTCATCCTTGTCGCTTTGCCCGTAGTGTCCTTCTTTCTTCCGTTCTTCTGTTATCGCAGTTGCAACTTTTTCCGCAGAAGATCCTTGATGCCGCTTTTGTCCGCTTTGTCCATCTGGCTTTTGTGCCTCAATCAAATTTCGGATAGATGCTATTGTTTTTTTTATCTTTTGAGCAATGTCTATTAATGGCCCTCTAGGGTCTTCAGCTTGGATTAGTTCTTCTTTGAGCAGACTAATTGTTTTTCCATCTGTTAGCAGAGATTCGATATCTAGGCTGGCCATATCTGAGAAGTTACGGGCCGATTGCTTATTGTTTGTGACCCCGAACAAGTCGTCAAGTGCTGGGGGAAATTCTATCTCAACCCCCCACCATCGATCTGAAGGTCTCTTCTTTGTCCAAGACTCGTCTAGTTCCAATTCACGCCTTGCACGAACCACTGAAACGCCAACATTTTTCATAGCGTGCTTTCCATGCAGAAGGTTGCCAGCCTCTTTTCCTTCACGGGCTTGACGGGCTGCTTCCTCCGCATAAGAAAAGCGAATTTTTACTTCGTGTTTCTGGTCATGAAACTCAATGGTAAAGGTGGCTTCATAGCTATCTTCTGCCTCCCACGCTCTAAACATTGGTGTTTTGTCGAATGGATGAGGGCAAGAAGTCTCTGCCATGAGATAACCCGGATCGTTCGGCTGTGCAAATTTTTCTACCATCATTTTGGTAGGTTCATTAATATCAAAAGTTGCCATACGAATGACTACTTCTTGAGTATCTAAAAATTTTCGATACATTCGTCCAATTACGAACTCTGAATTTTCGATGATTGTCTTACCAGTCTTCCACATACAGCGATCAATATCTGACCAGACAACTAATGTTCCTGTCTCTCCAAAACCTGTTGTGACTTTTTCCCACATCTCAGGGATAGGGCGCTTCTGAGGTTCGGGAACTTCAGTAAGCTGCTTGTTTTTGATTTCATTCAAATCTAGGTATGTGTAAATTGCATTTTCTACACCACTCTGCCAAGTCCAAACATCCACCCGTTTACACTGGGAAATTGAAGAGCATGGCAACCCCATACCAAAGCGCCCCATTCCTGTATGTTTGTCTTCTGCTAGATAGGTTCCGTTGCCGAACTGTAAAGCCATTCGTAAGACAGTATTATCCATTCCACTGCCATTATCTAAAACAGCGATTTGATGAATGCGCGAACGACGGCGCTGTTCTAGCTGAGTTTCTTTCTCAGCACAGAGAAGTTCTACCTCAGTAGCTCCCGCTTGAATGGAATTATCTATGAGCTCGGCTAGTGCATAGGCTGCGTTTTTATAACCGTTGTCACGCATTGCCTGAACAACTAAATGTACCGGAACGATATCATGTTGTTTTGTCATTTTAATCTCCAAACGTCTTCCCAATTGTTAAAAGCATCTGCCACACTGCCAAAGCCAGGTAAGTCTGTGTCTACTACAGTAACAATCTCAGCTTGCTCATTGCCACCTGCTTTAAGTCCGCGAATAGCACGTCCAACCATCTGGCTGTATAAAACAAGCGACTTGGTGGGACGAGCAATCACGGCGGCACTGGTTCGCGGGGCATCAAATCCTGTTGTAAGAACGCCATAATTACAGATAATCTTAGTTTCTGGACTGTCCTCTTTAAACCTCGCAATGATTCGCTCTCTTTCTGAAGCAGGAGTTTTGGCAGTTACAGCGGATGCTTGCCAATTTCTAGCTTTCAGCACAGCGGCTAGAAGTTTTGAGTGTTCTACTGATATGGCAAACATCAAAATACGCTTGTGGGTCTTTGCCAAATCTTCTATTTCCAAAATAATGCGGAGATTGCGCTGTTCGTTTTGAGCTAGGCGAGTCAGGATATTTTTTGGTAACTCTAACTCTTCTTCAATACGCTTCAAGTCGTTATTAGATAAATTCAATCCACTCTGGTGTAGCAAAGGTCGGTATTCTACTCGTGCCAAGTATTGCTCTGACACTAGGTAGTCTACTGGATTCTCGTAGCCAGGAACCTCCAAAGTAACCTTGCGCTGTGCAAAGAATTCAGCTAACTCTTCGTCAGCACTAATGTCTGCCCAAGTGCGGCCTGGTGTAGCTGTTAACCCAAGCAGTGCTGTGTGTTCGTATGGTAAAATGAGAGAATCGAGGACTAGCTTGTAAGTTTCTGCAATTGCTTGATGGGCTTCATCAATAATGACAAGAGAAGAACGATAACCTAATTTGTTAATGAATTGGATGCTACGTTTAGCACGACTGTAAAGCTTGGAAAGACCTGCAACTACTAAGCCATCCCGCACCTCATCAAGATCGAGTTCGTGGTTTCCCCAGAAACGATAGATAGATAAATCTCGATCGCCCAAGTATCTCCAGGCGCGTTGAAACTCGGCGGCGGCTTGTTCGCAAAGTTCTTCACTGTATGCCAGCCATACGATTAAAGTAGGTTCTTGCGATCGCAGGCGATCGGCGATAATGTGCATTGCCGTGCGTGTCTTTCCCGATCCAGTGGGCATATGAAGCAGAACACGCCGAGGTTCTTTTTGGAGGAACTGTTTGACTTTGCCTGCTGCACTACGCTGATGAGCAAACAAAGCGTATTGAGGTGCAGCCAGATCCGATGAGGGTGTTTCTTCAGATTCCTCAGTTGATGGCACAACCAATTCAAAAAAGTCGAAAAGGGCACGTTCGCGTTCTGAGCCGCGACGTATTTTAACTTCTTTCAGCGCTTGAAAGACATCTTCAGTGTCTGAAGCTGACAAAATTGTAGCGAGAATTTCAGCTTGTTTGGGTCGTAATAATTCAAATAGGATAGTGCGAGTGTCTTTTGATAAAAGCAGGCTTTCACGAGAGTAAATACTCACCAAGACTTCACGCAGATTAGTGGGAGTTGCTAGGCGACTATCTAAAAGCTTCACTAAACTGAAAGCTGAACTGCCAAATAGAGTCTCTAGCGTTTCTTCACTTGCTCGTGACAGTATATCATCAAAATTCAAAGGATGCACCCCTCGTATATATAATAATCGTCATAGCTAACAAGCTAAGCAGGGCAGCTCATCATCTTCGCTGCCAAGTAAGTTCTCTAGCTAACTTTATTGATTTGCGATCGCCCCAACCAACTTATCAATCTCCGCCTCAGTGGTAAAATAGTGAACGCAAGCCCGCACACAGTCAGGAGAAAGGATAGTCCTGACCATAATCCCCTGTTTCTCCAACAAATCGACAAGCTTTTTGTGCGGCATCCCATTAGTTAATCGAAACGAAACTAAACCAGCTTCCGGCGCAGATTTTCGCAAACATTCCACATCGGGAAGTTCCGACAAACGCTCCCAGAGATACTTACTCAAACGGCAAATTTCTGCATACCTTTCCTCGATCGTACCCCATTCATGTTGCAGGGCGATCGCACTCCGCAAACCCGCATACAAAGGATAAGCCGAAGTCGCAATTTCATAGCGCTGCGCTCCAGACTTCCACCCAAGCACTTTAGCATTAGCATCCGTCACAATTCCCCGCCAACCGATAAACACCGGATGCAAATCTGCCAAAGCTTCCGCACTCACATAAAGCCCCCCCAAACCTTCCGGACCGCACCACCATTTATGACCAGTAAAAGCATAAAAATCTACCCCCGATTCAATCAAATTTAAAGGCAAAACCCCCACAGATTGAGCCGCATCAACTAATACTCTAACTTTGTAATTCTTTGCAGGCAAATCCTCTTGTCCCCCCCTTTGACTCAGGGACAAATCCTCTTGCCCCTCCCCTTGAACTAGGGAAAACTCCTCGGGTTCCCCCCCTTGGCAAGGGGGGGTTAGGGGGGGTTTTATATCTGTTTCCCCCTCGGATTGAACCAGGGAAAACTCCTCTTGTCCCCCCCCTTGGCAAGAGAGGGTTAGGGGGGGTTCATGACATACTTTCACAATCTCAGCCAGAGGCAAAACTTGGCCGGTATTCCACAAAATGTGACTGATAACCAACAAGCGAGTATTTGGCCGCAAACTATCAGCAATCACCGCCACCGGATCGCCCTCATTCAAAGTAGCCGCCAACGGACAAACGGAAACCTCAATGTTGAAACGGCGCTGAAGTTCCATTACACTAGCTACAATGCCGTGGTGCTCGCAGTCAGAAAGCAGCAAATGGTCGCCTGCTTTCCAGTCAATGCCCCACAGCGCAATATTGCAGCCGACGGTGACATCTTCAGTCAGGGCGATTGTTTCAGGAGGTACCGTCAACTCAGATGCGATCGCACGTCGCGTCAGCATCGCCTCCTGAGCCACCCAAGCCCCCACCTGGGCCGAAAACGGCCCCCCAAGCTGCACCCGTTTGTAAGCCTGATAAATCGCGTCTAAAGCAAGCTCAGGCAGCGGCCCTTGTCCGCCGTAGTTAAAATAAGCTTTATTGGCCAAAGCTGGGAATTGTTGCCGGTGATTGTCCTTTGTCATTTTTTCTGGCGAATTATTGATAGCGTTAATATTGAATAACTGATGGTGTGAACTTTCTATCCTTTGACTTTTGCCTCAAGCTAAATAATCAATCCCTGTATCCCTGTCAAAATCCCTGTCGTGCTTTCCTTCTAATTATTCTCTGCCTTGCGAATACTAAATGTTAATAACTGACAAACTGCTACTTTCCTATCAGCGGTGCTATCTCCGAGCTTTTTTAGACACCTGCGGAGACTGGAAACAACAAGACCCCCCCAGCGACTTTCTGCTGAAACTGATGCGCGACAGCGCGACATACCAGCAGCAAGCTTTGGAACACGAGACTTACGAACAACCATATTATCCTAGAGGGGATTGGGAAGCCGGCGCGGCCGCTACATTGAGTTTAATGCAGCAAGGGGTCGATCGCATTTACCGAGGAGTTCTGATCCAGGGCGAATTCGGCAAAACCAACGGCGCAACAACTTCTCTGGTAGGAATTGACTGTCAATATTTCCCAGAATTTGGCGAAATCCCCGAAACCCCCGTTCATCTTTCATCCTCCAATCTTCCCTCTTCAAACATTACCCTAATCAGCCGCCCCCATTTATTAATCAAACAGCCGGGACAATCAAAATTTGGCGATTGGAGTTATATTACTGCGGATATTTGGCTTAGCAAGCGACCCAAACTAGAGTATCAAATTATCGCAGCTTTTCACGCCCAAGTTTTAGCTTCCGTGCAGGAAACAAGGCCCGAGGCTGCGTGGCTAATGCTGCGAAAAAAAGGGCTGTGCTCGGTGAATCTCGGTCAGCGAACTCCTCAGATGTTCGAGATTTTAGATGAGTGCATTCAGATGATAGAAAATCGGGATAAACCCGAGGTATTCATTTCCCGGCAAAAGTGCAATCTTTGCGGTTGGTATACTATCTGTCACGCCGAAGCCGAATCTATTAAACATCTTTCCTTATTGCCGGGAGTTACTGCCAGCCGCTATGCTAGACTAAAAACTCTCGAAATTACTGATGTTGAAGCTCTCGCTAATGCTAGTTCCGCACTGCTTGCTGAGTATCCAGAATTCCCGGACAGAGTTGCTTTTGATGTGGTGCAGCAAGCTCAATCGCACTTGCTAAATCAACCGCTGTTGCGGGAAGAAGGAAGAAGGAAGAAGGAAGAAGGAAGTTCGGCAACGGATTCTGTAACGGATGTAACGGATGTAACGGATGTCAGTCCGATGGAAGTCGCAAGAGGGGAGAAGGAAGAAGGAAGGCACGACACGGATTTTGACACGGATACAGGGATTAACGATCGAGAAGAACGTAGAAGTGAGAATTCAGAAGAACTTAACTCATCTGAAATAGTACCAGATATTGTCGGCAATATCTTGAATGACATCGCAGTTGAGGAAGTAAAAATTAGAGAAAATAAACCTGCCACATCTTCTATACCTGCGCCAATTCTTCGCAAGAAACCAATTCCCTATTCCCAATCTGTCTTTTTGCCGATCGCCCCAATCGAACTCTACTTTGACATTGAAGCCGAACCCGAGTTAAACTTGGATTACCTCCACGGAGTCTTAGTTGTTGACAGGTACAACAATACGGAAAAATTTCACGGTTTTTTAGCAGAATCAGCAGCAGAGGAAGGTGCAATCTGGGAGCAATTTTTAGAATTAATGTGGGCTTATCCTATTGCTCCGATTTTCCATTTTTGCGACTACGAAGTCAAGACTTTTAAGCGACTGGCTAAACTTTACAATACTCCAGCTTATTTGTGGAAACCCGTGCTGAAACGGTTTGTAGATATTCACAAACAAGTGACGCAAAAGGCGATTATGCCGGTGGAAAGTTACGCACTCAAACCTATTGCCCGCTGGCTGGGTTTTGACTGGCGAGATGCTAAGGCTAATGGTGCTCAGTGCGTCTGCTGGTACGACGATTGGCTCAAAACTGGCGATCGATCGCTCTTGGAGGCGATCGTCCGCTACAATGAGGATGACTGTCGTGCTACTTATGTGGTTAAAGATTGGTTGACCAATTTTTTGCTGAATCATGAGGGGTGATATTTAGATTTAATGAACCGCGAAGGCGCGAAGGGCGCGAAGGAAGAAAGGGAAGAGGAAGGTAGGTAATAATGTATTTATTGGTAAAATGCGAAAGTTAGGAAAAGCAACTATATTTATTGTCTGTTTTTTGATGGCAGCAACTGTTGCTATTTGGGTAAACCAGTCAGCTCAATCTTTCGCTGTTACGAAAATAAATTTTATCGGCAGAGCAATATTTCCTACAGGTTCTCCGTTTCAGGGGACGGAAATTGGCGGACTTTCGGGCATTACTTATGATGCCGAAAAACAAGTTTATTATGCCATTTCTGATGACCGCAGCAGCAAGGCTCCGGCGCGCTTCTATTCTCTCAAAATAGACTTGCAATCTGGTAAACTGGAAAAAAAGCAAATTAGTTTTACTGGTGTTACTACTTTATTAGATGAAAACGGCAAAGGTTTTTCTGAATTAAGTTTAGATCCGGAAGGAATAGCTTTTACTGGCAATAGCGTGTTTGTTTCTTCTGAGGGAGATGTCGATCGCCAAATAAATCCTTTTATCAAAGAGTTCTCTCTCGATGGTAAACTCCTGAAAACGCTGGCAATTCCTGAACTATTTTTGCCCGACGACAAGGGCACTATAGGCATCCGCAACAATCTATCATTTGAAAGTTTAACTTTAACGCCCGATCGCAAATATCTGTTCACCGCTACCGAAAACGCTATAGTTCAAGATGGCGCCGTAGTTTCCCTGGAAACCGGGAGTCCGTGCCGGATTTTGCGCTATGATGCGGTGAGCGGCAATCCAGAAGCATCGTTTCTCTACATCACCGAACCGCTACCGGCTGGTGCGAATCCTGTGGGAAAATTAACTAGCAACGGTTTAGTGGATTTGTTGGCGATCGACGATAACCGCTTGCTGAGTTTAGAGCGTGCTTTCTCCCTGGAAACCGGCGTTACTGTTAAACTATTTGAGATTTCTCTGGAAAAGGGCGATCGTATTGAAGCGCTCGAAAGCCTCAAAAGCCGTCTCAGCGAGGTTTCTCCCGCTCAAAAACGCCTGCTGCTGGATTTGGAAACCCTGAAAATTCCCCTGGACAACATTGAGGGGTTGACATTTGGCCCCGCCCTGGCGGATGCTAGCAGAGGTCTGATTTTGGTGAGCGACAACAACTTCAGTCCCCTGCAAGAGACTCAAATTTTGGGCTTTCAAATAAAAGTTCAAAAAACCTCTTGACAAAAGGTGAAGTTATAGGAATAATAGAAATTGTGCCTGAAAAAACGGCAAAACGAGGGACAGTAGTTCAATTGGTTAGAGCACCGCCCTGTCACGGCGGAAGTTGCGGGTTCGAGCCCCGTCTGTCCCGTTCAAAATAGAAAATGTTCAGATTGCTAAAAAAGGCGATATGCTGAAAAATAACCGCTTGTACTGAGTTTTCACAGTACAAGCGTTTGTTTTACACAGCCCAAATCGACATCAGAAGGTAAATTGTGTCAGCACGCACAGAACTGCTACTGAGTCTCAGACAAGAAATTCTTGGCCCCAGACAGTCTTGTTACGAGGTTCTGCCAAGCAATCAAGAACCCCGCAACGAATTCATCACGGGTGTCCTGATCCCCAGAGATGCCAGGGATGAAGATGCCAGAGAAATTGAGGGGGAAGCTGAAACTTTAGGGACTGGGATAGACGAATATGCCGATGACGACTCGGAGGAAGAAGTACCAGTTGCAGCCTCCGCCCCAGTTCTAGACCCAAAATCTCTACCCCGTTCTATGGGGATTTCTTTTATTGTTCGGGCTACTGATGAACATCAGCCGCAGATAGTTTTTTGTGCAACTTGGGCGCGATATAAAGATGAGAAAGATCCGCGCGGCAAGCAAGTCTTCAGGCGAATTCCCAACTGCTATCTCACACCAGAACCAATTCCTGTTGCAGAACCTTCACCAATACCAGAAATAGACGCGGTTAGAATTAGTCTTCGCAGCGTACAGCGGGGTAAAAATACTTACAAAGTATCGATTTACTTAGTCAATGAGACTTGTCTGATCGACCCGATGGCAGAATCGGGAAAGCGACGGTTTGAGACAAGTGACATGATTTTTCAGCCTCAAATTCGAGTGGTTTGTGCAGAAAATACAGAGCTTTTGCCTTTCGATAGTTTCGAGCCTGCTGCGGAAGTTCCCGAACCGGGAAGTCTTGAAGAAGAAGATGAGTCATTAGCACTAATTTATCGAGAGTATCAAGCTTATGCGCGCGGTCATTTGTGCGCTGCTGTCTGGCAAGAAATAGACCCAGAACGTCCTTGTCAGGGAGAAAATCCCTTGCGGTGGATTGACGGGGAGGTTGTCGATTCTCAATATGGAAAACAGCAAGGGCAAAAGTTTGTAAAGCCTGACTGTCGAACAGAATATGTCCCTTGCTACCCCATCCAATCTCCTGAAATTGACTGGAATTTAGAATTAACAGGACAGACACCAGAACTCAGCACGGCACAACTCGCAGAAACTTGGAATCATACTGCAATGCACGAGGCTCTTCAACCTCTTGTAGATGGGTATGGAGTCTGGATAAGTCAACAACAAGCTAGAGTTAATGAGTTAGATTGTAAATATCTGAGAGCTGGTAACAGACACTTAGAAAGTTGCGATCGCGCGCTGCAGCGAATGCAAGAAGCCATTGATTTGATTGTGGAAAATGAGGAAGTTAGACTGGCTTTCTGCTTGGCTAATAAAGCGATCGATTTGCAGGCATCTTGGAAGGGAAGAGGAGGGGATTTCAGGTGGCGGCCGTTTCAACTTGCATTTGTCTTGATGAATATTCCAGCAATTGCTAACCCCGTCCACCCCGATCGCAGAACTTGCGATTTACTAGCTTTTGCTACTGGCGGCGGTAAGACTGAGGCTTATTTGGGTTTAGCTGCTTTTACGATGGGATTGAGGAGATTGAGGTCTGAGAAAGATACTAATGGCGATCGCACTGGACACGGTGTTAGCGTAATTTCTCGGTATACTCTCAGACTGTTAACAATTCAACAATTTCGCCGTGCTTTGGGCTTAATTACTGCTTGTGAAGTATTGCGAGTAGAAAATTTAGGGAAAGGCCGCCCTGTCGGCTGGAGACCGAAAAGTTGCAATTGGCAAGATAGAAACATTTGGGGAACTACTCGCTTTTCTGCCGGATTGTGGGTTGGCAAAGGCGTTACGCCCAATGCACTGAAGGATAAGTTTATACAGCTTACCAAGACTTCTGTACCCGCTGCAATTTCCGCACTAGCAGGTAAAAGAGGAGTGGAAGGTGAACCCGCTCAGATTCTTAACTGTCCTTGTTGCGACTCAATTCTGGCTGTTCCGAAAGATGGTTTGGGTACAAAGCAAGAAGGACATACTATTCATTTGGTAATGAAAGGTGATGTCAATCCAGAATTGCTTTATCGCCAAGCGAACGCTTTAGAAGAAATGACAGAAGCTCCCGTTTTTTCCGTGTCTAACAATAGCACCGCTGAAGGTTACATCACACTCTCAATTAATTTTAACTTAAAAGCAAGTGCTAGAGTTTTTTCAGAAAAATTAGACGATTGGTGGAAAAATCAGGTAAAGCCTCACTTGTTTGGTGCTGAATTAGTTGCTTTTAGAATCAGCAGATCGGGATATTTTAAGAAAGTATATACAGGAAGGGAAGGTGCTGAAAATATCGAAAATTTTGAAATTTACTGTTCCAACCCCAAGTGCGAATTAAACAATGAAAAACAATGGAATGAGAAAGTTCCCCTGCAATTTAACAATCAATATAGAGGGTCTCTGTTAGATGATCCTAATAATTTTGTTTTGGAAAAACCAATAGACGCTTTTTCACAAAATTGTTACTCTTTTAAAATACCAATATCAGCTTTTACAGTGGATGACCAAATTTATTCTCGAATTCCTTCTTTGCTGGTTGCTACAGTTGATAAATTTGCCCGTTTAGCGTTTGAGCCAAGAGCAGGAGCGCTTTTTGGCAACATTAATCGCTATTGCAGCAGAGAAGGTTACTATCGTGCGAATACAGGAGTTAAGCCTAAACCTCCTCAAAAACAACAAAAAGATGTGAATCCACTTTTACCGCCCGATTTAATTCTTCAAGATGAGTTGCATTTGATTGAAGGGCCGCTAGGCAGCATGGTAGGGCTTTACGAAACAGCAGTCGATACTTTATGCGAACAAATGTGTGGGGTAACAATTGTCCGCCCGAAATATATTGCCTCTACAGCAACAGTACGGCAATCTCAATCGCAAATACAATGCCTGTTCGATCGCAGTGTTTTTCAATTTCCACCTCTTAGCTTGTCAGCAGCAGATAGCTTTTTCGCCAGAACGCCAGCGAATGTTCACCCGATAGATACTGACGCAAACTCTCGGCATCCTAGCGGTCGCCTTTATGTTGGAGTTTGTGCTCCCGGCAAAGGTGCTCAAACTCCCCTCGTTCGGCTTTATTCATCAATGCTCCAAAGTATTGAGGAACTGAGACAAGCAGAATATAATGATAGAGATTGCGATCCTTTTTGGACGCTGGTGGGCTATTTCAATGCGATTAGAGAGTTAGCAGGAGCTTTGACCCTTTACCGTCAAGATATTCCTGAAAGACTGAGGTATGTGGCAAGTAGTAGAGAAGTTACTGAACGAAAATTAGGTGAAGAAGTCGAGCTGTCTAGTCGTAAGGATTCTACTGAATTGCCGGGGTTATTAACCAGCCTAGGACAAGAATTGCCAGAAGCTAAAGATATTGTTTTAAGTACATCAATGTTTGGGACTGGTGTTGATATCGATCGCCTGGGTTTAATGATAGTCAACGGTCAACCCAAAACCACTTCATCCTACATTCAAGCTACGGGTCGCGTCGGCCGTTCTCAAGGAGGGTTAGTAATTACTTTCTTTAGGGCTAGCCGTCCGAGAGACTTAGACCACTACGAGTTTTTTACTGGGTATCACAGGGCAATTTATAGATACGTTGAGCCAATTACAGTAACACCATTTGCAGCTAGAGCTAGAGAGCGAGGCATGGGGCCGGTAGCAGTGGCATTGTTGCGACAAGCGAGAGAAATTCAGGGTGTACCAGTTGCACCTGAATGGGTGGCAACTGGCAATGCTTCTTGCATGCAAAATGTTCGCAATTTAGCTAACGAGTTAGAGGTGATTAATGAAGTAATTAACAGGCGATCGCAAATTCAACTGCCAATCCGCCGCCCGCCAGAAGATCAGGTCGATCGCGAAGTACGAGGGGGATTCGACCGCTGGCAAACAGTCGCAGAAAATGAGAACAATCTTGTTTATGAAGAGTATGCAATTGACAAAGATCCCACTAGACCCGTTGTTTTGGGAGACGAACAACACCAAGAACGGAACTTTACAGTCGTCTATCGGAATGTTCCCCAGTCATTGCGGGAAGTAGAAGGAATGACACGCTTTGGCAGCATTCCCTCCAATCAGTCCAACCAAAAAAATCAACGAGGTTAATTTATGGCAGCCAAAGGTCAATCTCTGCGGCCTTCACAGTACATTACAACTTTTGGGCCGAGCAGCATTTTGGAAACGCCAGACGGTCCGGTTGTTATCGCTGCTCCCAGCCACTCCGGGCTATTTGATAATATTCATCCTGATGCTTATGAAATTCGAGACCTGCGACTTTCACAAACTCTACTCAATAACAAAAAAATCTTTCGGATTCCCTCTAATGCTGAATTAGGATGCAAAGAAAATCGGCTGGTATATAATGCCTACTATTTTCCGAGGTGGTCGCTGTGCCCTACTCACGGCATTCTCTACAGATACGAACCTCAGTCTTTAATTGGCTGTCCCAAATGTCACAAACAGCGTCCGACCAATAAATGGGGAGAAGTATGGGCTAAATCTCGCGAAGAAGCTGTGCGTTTTGTTTTAGCTTGCTCTCACGGACACTTAGATGAAGTTCCTTGGGGTTCGCTCATGAGACACAGAGGTAAATGTTTGGGTTCAAACTTCTACAAATGGGAAGGCGGTGGAGGTGCGATCGGAAACATTCAGATTACGTGTCCAATTTGTGATGCTAGGGAAAATTTTGGAAGTGCTTACTCTAGAAGATTTCCATGTAGAGGTAAATTTCTAGAACGAGGTTCAGAAGAAGGAGCCTGTGCAAGAGCAGCTAAAATAATTCAACGTGGTGCTGCTAACTTGCGAGTGTCTGAAATTCGATCGGCACTCACAATTCCTCCTCTAGACACTGCTTTACACCGCTTGCTTCAGAGTCGCGCTGTTTTAGATGTTCTTGTTGCTTGGCCTGTAAACTCAAAAAATATGCTAGTTCAGCTTTTGGATAACTTAGTCAAAGGACAGCGACTTGACCCGACAATTGCTGCAACTATCAAGCAATATGATGAAGCTGAGATTCTTGGGGCTATCTCCGACATTTTAGGTGAAATACACAATCCTAAAGATTTGACAGAAGCCACACTCAGACAGGATGAATTTATCAGCTTGCGGAACGCTGCTTGTTATGGTGCGCCACCTCAGAGAGCTGATAAACCAGGAGGCCCGAATCAATTTGAAGTGTATATAGAAAATGTTAGAAACTTCAGCTTAGATTCAGGTCGAACGTTGAGGGTAACACCCCTAAGCAGGTTGCGAGTGGTCATGGTACAAATTGGCTACACCCGGCCTATTGATACAGATAACGAAGAGAATCAGCCTCAAATTGTCCCGGTTGAGTATCTGCCACCTAATGAGAGTATTGCTTGGCATCCAGGGGTTGAGTTATTTGGCGAAGGGATTTTTATTGATTTTATATCTGATGAAGAACCTAAAGGAATTCCCGAACACTTTCCTTTACAGGGAGAAGCATACCAGCGCTGGCTAGCTGCGTATAATTCACCCGAACCCTACCGAAAAATAAGGGCTATGCCAGGAACTACAGAAGAATATTTACATCCTGTGTTTATCTGGTGGCACACACTATCTCACCGTTTAATCACAGCACTTTCAGTTGATTCTGGCTACTCTTCAGCGGCCATCCGAGAACGAGTTTATACTTGCACAACTAACAATCAAACATCAGGAGGATTGCTGCTTTACACAGCACAGTCGGGTGGCGACGGTACCCTGGGAGGATTAATTGGATTAGTTCCCCATTTCGATCGCATCCTTAAATCTGCTCTTCGCAATGTAGATGCTTGTTCCAATGACCCCATTTGCTTTGAGGAAAAATTTGGAGAAGACAAGGTAAACGGTGCTGCTTGCTATGCTTGCCAGTTAATTTCTGAAACTTCCTGCGAGCACAGAAATACTTTACTAGACAGGCGATTGTTACTGGACAATTTACCGTGAAAGCTCAAACAGTAGTTACTGGACTGACTTGGATGGGGAGCGGTGTCCGCTCTGTTCGATCGGCCTTGACAGATATGTTGAGGAATGCAGAAAGCGAGGTTTTACTGTGTGCGTATTCTGTAACCGGTGGTGCTGACGAAATCCTTGCAGAGTTTGAAGATTGCCTGAAGCGCGGCATCAAGTTTGAAGTAATTATTAATCGCTTTCACCAGCAGCCTCAAGACATTCAAAAATATTTTTTCAATTTAGTGAAAATTTATCCTTATTGTCAAGTTTATAACTTTAATGACTCGGTTGAGGAATTGCATTCAAAACTAATTGTAGTCGATCGCTCAGTTGCTCTGATTGGTTCTGCTAATTTAAGTATGCGGGGCATGAAACAAAATTACGAATTGGGTATTGTTCTCCGCGATGCCGAGGTTAGCACTATCTCTAAGTGCTTTGACAGCCTGCTTAATCTCGCATCTGTTTCGCCTATAAATGGTAGGGATAACTGAGCTAAAAACTTGCATGGTACGCTTGTACTTGCTCGACAATTGGTTTGGCGATCGCCTCAGCTAAAAGAGGCGGCACAGAATTGCCAACTAGCTCAAACATTCTAGTCATAGGTGCGTCAAATACAAAATGATCTGGGAAACTTTGCAGTCTTGCCGCTTCTCTGACAGAAATACTTCTAGTCTGAGTAGGATGAATATAAGCTAAACAGTCTTTCTGCATATGTGCTGTTAGCGTCCACGAAGGTTTATGCGATTCTAAGCGTCTGTACTTATCCTCAAATATCTTATCGTTATAGCGTTTAAGCTCGTCAGGTATATTTTTATATTTTCCTCCTTGAGGCATGATACTAAATATATACAAATCTTTGTCATTGTGAGCGCGACAAAGATGATTCATTACTGTTTCAGAAGCTTGGCTTCTCATCCGCTTTTGATACTCTGATTCCGCGCAACACTTGTAATGTGTGGCAGAGTCAGGTTGCTTTGATGCCGTGTTTTTCCTTTTCAAAGACAGAGTTTTAGGCTCTAATTCTGGTAAATCTTCAATTGCTTCTCCCACAGAAACAGGAGAAGCTGTATTCACTTCGGGAAACTCAAAATCTAGATTTAAATCCTTGCGCCTGCCGACGATGAACAGGCGTTTTCTGATTTGAGGAACGCCGTAATCTGAAGCTACTAAGATTTTTGAGCTAATATCATAGCCTGGATAATCGCAGTCTTTTTTGTGCAGTCCTTTTTTCAAATCTTCTATCAAAAGAGGGAATATCCAGTGGTTGCGGAGATAATTAACATTTTCAATTACAAAAAAATACGGTTTATAATATTCAAGGAATCGAATAAAGTGTTCGTATAAAAAATTTCTAATATCATTTTCAATATCCTTGCCTAAAGACCTCATTTTGCCTTTGCCAACTACTGAAAATACTTGGCACGGCGGCCCGCCAATTAAAATATCAACTTTTCCGGGCTGTAGACCAAGTTCACTTAAATCAGTAATGGATTCGATCGGTTTGGCATCAAGCTTGAGCTGGCAGTTAGGGAAGTTTCTATGATGAGTTCTGATGGCATGGGGATTTTTATCAATACCCCCGAGAATCTCACAGCCGGCATTTTGAAAACCTAAACTCATCCCACCTGCACCGCAGAAGAGATCGAGTACAGTCGGAGCTTTGGTTGTCGGTTTACTTGGCTTAGGCATTCGATCGAGAAACTGTTTTAGGTAAACTAACTACTACGCGGTACAGTTTACCCGAAAAGGCTGGCCAAAAAACTCCTGCTTGCAGTTAAGATCGACTCCCAGCAGCGCTCAAAGGTGCGAGGAAATAAAGGGTCGGGCGATCTGATAGGTCAAAACCAGGACGATCGGCACGAGTATCGGAATCGCCACTAGCAGTCCCCATTTGCCAAACCTAAGTTTTTGACCGTCCGATTTTAACAGGAAAATCACAGCGGCAATTCCCATAAGTATCCAGAGACCACCGAAGCCCATGAAGACTGTATAGCCTGCATCTTGCATTTTTTTTGACCTTTAATAGTCGTCCATCTTTAATGTTAGTTGCAGTCTGTTTCGGCTGACATCTTCTGATAGACCGATCGAACTTATTAAATATGACTCATTTTGAGTTGGGTTGGCAGCGGCCTTGACTTTCGCACTCGATCCGCTGAGTTCGATCGCTCATAATTGTTGCTAAATCCGGCCTTCCCGTCAGCTTCAGCCGCCAGTCGGCCCAAATTCCGTACAGCCAATTGGCGATCGCCCCGATCGCTGGTAACTTAGTCACAGCATAAACCCAGCCCATACCTAAAATCTCGTAGGTGCGGCGAAAAACCTCTACATTTTTAACCGTCCTACCGTCGGGTAATATCGCGTGAATCCGACCCATCGCCGTTTCGTAGTCGATTCCGCCGTGGGCCTCCGGGTTGTAGCCATCATCCGCAATATCCACAAACGACACTAAACCTCGCCCCGCGTCGCGTTTTTTCAAGAAATTAACCTCCCGCACGCACAGAGGACATTCACCGTCGTACAGCAATTCTATCTGCCAAGCAGCCGCAGCAGACTCGGGTGAGGGCGCAACAGATTCGGAAAACTCGGTTTTAGCAGCAGACATAGGGAAATATATTTTAATGTCGTCGATCGCACACAAACATTTTACAAGGATAAATAGTTATCGGGTGCGCCTTGGGTACTCCTAAAGCAGTTATTTGTGCTGTGAAAAATAGTCCCAAAGGTGAATCCAGTCTTGGCCGCCCGCAATGCTAATATCATCAAGATGCCTCTTAGTGCCTTGGCGAAGACTTTCGCCCGATCGCTCGTTAGCTTTCGCGATCCTTCGGAAAGCCCTCGAAGAGGATCGGCTATTATCAAGCAATTCGAGGCAAAGCACCTGCCAAGCACAACTTTTAAGTCGGCAACAAAATATAATAAAATTTGAAGTCTTAAATATCAGCTATTCGCCCAACCAGCAAATCGCCCCCAATCTCAAAGCAAAAATCTACATGAATGTCAGAGTCCGTCTAGCCCCCAGTCCCACCGGAAACCTACACATCGGTACCGCCAGAACCGCCGTATTCAACTGGCTGTTTGCCCGCAACCAAGGCGGCAAATTCATCCTGCGGGTAGAAGACACAGATGTAGAACGTTCTAAAAGCGAATACACCGATAACATCCTCGAAGGACTCACCTGGCTGGGTATGAACTGGGACGAAGGCCCGACTTTTCAGTCGCAGCGTCTGGAAATATACCGCCAATGGGTCCAAACCCTGCTAGACAAAGGATTCGCCTACCGCTGCTACACCACGGCCCAAGAACTCGACCAAATGCGGGAAGCACAAAAAGCCAACAAACAGGCCCCCCGCTACGACAACCGCCACCGCAACCTCACTCCCGAAGAGCGAGAAGCTTTTGAAGCCGAAGGGCGGCAAGCCGTGATTCGGTTTATCATCGAGGACGATCGCACCATCTCTTGGAACGACACGGTACGCGGCACCGTAACTTGGAAAGGTAGCGACCTCGGCGGCGATATGGTAATTGCCCGTGCATCCAGCGGCGGCGTCATCGGCCAACCCCTCTACAACCTCGCAGTAGTTGTCGATGACATCGACATGGGCATCACCCACGTCATCCGCGGCGAAGATCACATCGGCAATACTCCGAAACAAATATTGCTCTACGAAGCTTTGGGCGCGACAATCCCAGAATTTGCCCACACGCCGCTGATTTTAAACTCGCAAGGACAAAAGCTTTCTAAACGCGACGGCGTAACCTCGATTTCTGACTTCAAAGATATGGGTTACGTCCCCGAAGCTTTAGTTAATTACATGACTTTGCTGGGCTGGACTCCCCCGGACTCAACGCAAGAAATATTTACACTGTCGGAAGCAGCAGCAGTATTTACATTCGATCGAGTCAACAAGGCAGGTGCAAAATTTGATTGGGATAAACTCAATTGGCTTAACAGTCAATATCTGCACAAAATGCCAGTGCCGCAATTGACAGATTTGCTGATACCTTATTGGTGGCAGAAAGGCGGTTATGAGTTTGACTCGGAGGCAGACCGCCCTTGGCTCGAACAAATAGCTGCTTTAATCGGCCCGAGTCTCGTTCGCTTAAGCGATGCTGTGGATATGTGCAAGTTGTTCTTCTCCACCACGGTGGAATACGAAGAAGAAGCACTCGCACAGTTGCAGCAACCAGGGGCTGCACAGGCTTTACAAGCAGTTGTAGAAGCGATGGAAACTCATTCCTCCCTGACATCAGCGGAAGCTCAGAAAATCACTAAAAAGCTCAGTAAAGAGAAAAATCTTAACAAAGGGCTAATTATGCGATCGCTCAGAGCCGCTCTGACAGGTGCAATGCACGGCCCCGACCTGATAGAATCTTGGGTAATCCTTCACCAGCGGGGGACGGCTAAAACCCGCTTGCTTGATGCCATTAGCAACTTGAATTTGCCTGCTGTTGGTGTCGCGGCCGAAACTCCTACCCCAGAACAACCAAAGGCAGAAACGGTCGCCGAAACTTCTGCTAAACAACAGCCAGCCGTCCAAACACCGACTGTTGAAACAGCAGCGCCCGAGGTGACAGCAGTCGAAATATCGCCTGTGGAAACACCCGGAACCGAGGTTTCAGCAGTAGAAATATCGCCTGTGGAAACACCCGGAACCGAGGTTTCAGCAGTCGATATTTCGGCAGTTGAAACACCCGGAACCGAGGTTTCAGCAGTCGATATTTCGGCAGTTGAAACAGCCGCAGCAGCAGTTGAAATACCTGCAGCCAACCAGCAAAAAACTATTGCGAGTGGAGAAATGACTTCATCAAACGAACCAGAAACAACCGTTATCATCACCGAAATTCCTGCCGGAAATGAAGCAGACAGTTCAAGCGGTACCACAAAAGTCATAATTACCGACGAACCGCCAAGTCAGACCCAGCAGATCAAAGAACAAATTATCTCAATTTTGTCCGAGTTTCCCGCTTACATCGGCAGCTTTTACGAGCAGTACAAAAGTCCCCTGACTGTTGTCGGTGTAATTTTAGCCTCGATTATCTCTTTGAAAGTGCTTTTGGGCGTAATAGACGAACTCAACGACATCCCCCTGCTAGCACCCACATTCGAGCTAATTGGTATCGGATACACTGTGTGGTTTGTCTACCGCTATTTGCTGCGATCGTCCAACCGGCAACAATTAGGTCAAGAAATTCAAGCCTTGAAAGAACAGATTTTCGGCAAAAAGTCCTAAACTTTTGCTGGTAATTTGTTGAATTTGTGCCCGACACTGACAATTTTAAATAAGTTGTTAGTGTCGGTTTTTTTTGTAGGAATGGGCGATTATTTTGGCAATAGCCGATTATTTTGGCAATGGGCGATTGAAATCGCTGAGTTTACGGGAACACAAACGAAGTCTGCCTAGGGCGTCGGTTCAGTATTAGGAGTTGACAAAACAAACTGAAAATGATATGTGAATTGAAAAGCCTGTTAAATT
>NZ_JAUBTO010000117.1:0-27791 GCF_036702495.1 Microcoleus sp. C2D2
GAATTTAAGCAATTGTCAATTTTTGATTGGCTTGAATAGATGGAATCCCCGTGCGTTCACGCCGGGGTGGATGTCAAACATCACCACCAGTATTGGTATCTCCCTATATCCACAAGCTGGAATGAATGTCGATACCTTGCTCAAAAATGCAGATATTCCCCTATATCGTGTTAAGGACTCGGGGCGCAATACCTATAGTTTTTACACAGCAACAATATTTTCGCCCGAATCCAATACCGAGGCGATCGAAAACCCCTTAAATTGTGCTTGGAAGGCGAATGCTTGCTGTATTATCAGCCTCAGCTCGATTTGCAAACAGGTAGCCTTGCTGGTGTTGAAGTTCTCCTACGATCGCATTCTCCTGAACTAGGTTGGATTCCTCCCGATCGATTTATTCCCATCGCCGCAGAAACTGGATTGATTTTGCCATTGGGTAAATGGATTTTAGAGTAAGCTTGTTGGCAATATCAGCAGTGGCTAGGAGGAGGACTAATTCTTCCTAATATCGCGGTGAATCTGTCGGCACGTCAACTCACCCAACCGACTTTAATCGCTAAGATCGATCGCATTCTTGAGCGCGCCGAGAGGAAGCCGAAATATCTAGGGCTAGAGATTACCGAAACGGCAATGATGCTTAATTTTGACATTACCTGCAATGTTTTGAGCCAATTATCGGAGCGTGGTATTGGGATTTCTGTCGAGGATTTTGGGACTGGCTATGCTGCTTTTAACCACCTGAAAACTTGGACGGTGAAGTCGCTCAAAATCGATCGCTCATTTGTGCGCGATTCAGCCAGCGAGCCGAGGGATCGCTCAATTGCCAAGGCCCTAGCTGCAATGGCACCTGGCTTAAATCAGGGCACAATTGCCCAAGGAATTGAAACCCCAGCGCAATGGCAATAGTTACAAGGGATCGGCTGTGAAATCGGGCAGGGTTATATGTTTAGCAAGCCTGTCAGTGCTGAGGTGGCCACTCAATTAATCCGACATCCTGAATTGTTGTCTACCACTATTTGGGATGAGAAATCCTTATAAAAGCGCCCAAAAGTCTTATAATCAATTTAATGCTCGTGTCCCTCAAATGACCAAAAAAATTCTACGAAGAAATAATATAAGAGTGTTTGGACAAGGCAGCCAGACCATGATGTTTGCTCATGGATTTGGGTGCGATCAAAATATGTGGCGTTTCGTAACACCGGCCTTCGAGAAAAACTACAAAATCATCCTATTTGATTATGTAGGTTGTGGCAAGTCTGATATTAGTGCCTACAGTTATAAACGGTACAGCGACCTCAATGGCTATGTTCGGGATGTCCTCGATATCTGTGAAGAATTGGCGTTGACTGATGTAATTTTTGTCGGTCATTCTGTCAGCAGTATGATCGGCATTGTCTCCTCAATTCAAGCTCCTAATTACTGGGAACGTTTGATTCTCCTAGGGCCTTCACCCTGCTACATCAATGATTTACCAAATTATTACGGAGGGTTTGAGCGCAAAGATATTGAGGATCTCCTCGATATCATGGAGAAAAATTACATTGGTTGGGCAAGCTTTATGGCGCCAATGGTAATGCAGAATCAGGATCGTCCGGAGTTAATTGATGAGCTTGAGGCAAGTTTTTGCTCCACCGATCCGGTGATAGCAAGTCGCTTTGCCGAGGTGACTTTTTACTCGGACAATCGCAGTGATTTACCCAAGGTGTCAGTACCTTCACTGATATTGCAATGTGCTGATGACGCGATCGCTCCCACCGAGGTAGGGCATTACCTCCACCGCCACCTGCCTAAAAGTACCCTAGGGCTGATGAAAGCTACGGGACATTGCCCGCACATGAGTCATCCACAAGAGACGATCGAGATGATTAAGAAGTATTTGAGTGCACCTCATACTACCTGAATTGTATTGCAAACATGACCTACCAGATAGACGACTTACTCAACACGTCACCCTGTGGATTCCTCTCGTTTGCTGACGATGGTACGATCGTAATGGTCAACGCCACATTACTGCAATTACTCGGACACGAAACCGAGGAACTGCGGGAACAGAAGATGGAATTCATTCTGCCCATCGGCAGCCGGATTTTCTTTCAAACCCATTTCTTCCCCCTGTTGAAGCTCCACGGTAAAGTAGAGGAAATTTACTTGTCATTAAGGTCAAAGCAGGGTATTGATATACCCATGCTGATCAACGCTGTGCGTCGGGAGAAGGGAGGAAACTTCGTCACTGATTGCATCTTGATCTGTATCCGCCAGCGTATCCTCTACGAAGGTGAAATTATTAAAGCAAAAAAAGCAGCAGAGGCAGCTATTCTCGCCCAAAAGCAAGCGGAAATCGCTCTGCGGCAACAGTACGACAAAGCGATATTACTTCAAGAAATTACTCACCACATCCGTCAATCTCTTGATTTGTCTACAATTTTTGAGATGGCTTCCCAGGAGATTCGCCTGTTTCTTGATGCCGAGCGCGTCGGCATATTTAAGTTCTATCCTGACAGTAATTTTGAATATGGTGAGTTTGTTTCTGAATCCGTAGGCGAAGGATGTAAATTGGTAAGTATAAATCAAGTTAACGACCATTTTTGTAGTGAAATATACCGTGATTTTTATCAAGAAAATAGAATGCAGCTAGTAGAAGATATCAATAAGATTGACCTTCAACACTGTTACCGCGCTCTTTGGAAACAATTTCCGGTTCTGGCTAATTTAGTGGTGCCGTTGCTTAATGGACAAGATTTGTGGGGGTTGTTATGTATTCATCAATGTTCGGCTCCTCGGCAATGGGAGGAATGTGAAATTGACCTTGTTAAACAGATCGCTAATCAGTTAGCGATCGCCATTAAACAAGCGGATATTTTTCAGAAGTTGCAGAAGGAATTGGTAGAAAGGCAGCAGGCCCAAGCGCGACTGAGAGTAATTAATGAACAACTTGCACTCTCTAACGAAGAACTAGCCCGGGCTACTCACCTCTTAGAACAAGTGGTCAATATTGATGGGTTGACTCAAATTGCTAATCGCCGCTGTTTTAATGACCGCTTAGAGCATGAATGGCAGCGGCTATACCGGGAACAAAAACCGATTTCTCTTTTGTTGTTTGATGTGGATTATTTCAAACGTTATAATGATTGCTACGGTCATCAAATGGGGGATGATTGTCTGTTCAAACTTGCTCAGACTGTGCAAGAGGTGGTGTACGGTCCGGCGGATTTGGTGGCGCGTTACGGCGGGGAAGAATTTGCCATCATTTTGCCTAATACCGATCTTGAAAGAGCGAGTTCGGTGGCCCAACGGATTCACGCTGCTATTCAAGCTTTAAATATTCCTCACAAAACCTCTGATGTGAGCGATGTAGTTACTATTAGTCTGGGTATCGCCAACTTGATTCCGATTTCGAAACTATCATCGGCTGACTTGATTGCGATCGCCGATCGTGGACTCTACCGTGCCAAGCAACACGGGCGCAATCAGTCCCGGATCTGCGACTACAGCGCCCATTCGATTTTTGACACTGACGCTTAAATCACAATAATTGAGACCGAGGACAAAAACCTGTCCCCGGTCTCTCAAAATCAGTCATTCGTTGAAACACTCAGCGCCCGATCGAACCTGCGGTGATTCTTGACACTTCATCAAAATCCGCTACCGAAATAGTCTTACGTTTTCGACCTGTCCATCAGCGAGTCGTGGCAGTTCCCTATCCCGACGGGAGAGCAATTCTCACACAAAGCATCCCTAAAAGGACGGGGTTTTCAACCCAATTTTTTGATAAATTTAAATGAGCACGGAGGGATTTGAACCCCCGACCCTCAGGACCGGAACCTGATGCTCTATCCACTGAGCTACGTGCCCTCGACTTTTTTGAGTATAACACGTCTTGCCGAAAATGGCGAGTGCCGATCGCAAATTTCCTGACAAGCGAATTTCTTGATGGTACCCGCCACGTGATTTATCCGTGGAATCAATCCAAAATCGAAAATCGCAAATCCTCAAGCCCCCGCATTTATCCGTGGGGTCAATCTAAAATCTAAAATCTAAAATCTAAAATCGATTGACCTGCCTCCAAACCGCTTGACCCATGCGGGTTCAACTCGCCCGCGCGATCGTGTATCAGGCAGTTCTCGAAGCCAGAGACTGCAAATTCTACCTAAAAGGTCAAAATAATACAACAATCGGTAAAATAATAGGCTTTAATATAGCAAAGATTAGGTTCACATTCGATCGGAGTTTAGCATCTACCGTCGGTAATATGGCCTGCAGCAATTCTCTCTGGTTAGTTGGCAGTAAATGGTGCTGCTGTTAAGACAGGTTGTGCAAGAGCGGTTCTCGACTAAGTTCACCAAACCTCTCAATCTTATGGTTTCTAAAATTTTAGACAAATTACCGCTGCGAACTGTTCTCATAGTTCCATTTATACTGCAAATCGTTGGAGCCGTGGGACTCGTAGGATATCTGTCTTTTAGAAACGGACAAAAAGCAGTTAATAACCTTGCCAGTCAGTTAATGAGCGAGGTGAGTTTGCGTGTCGAGCAAAACCTGCAAGCTTACGTGACAACTCCCCATCAAATCAATCAAAGCAAGCTAGATGCTGTCAAGCTCGGGTTGTTAAAGATGGAAAACTTATCAGCTTGGGAGAAATATCTTTGGCGGCAAGTACAATTATATCCCTATATCAATTTTACCTCCGTTGGCAACAAGGATGGAGACTATCGAACCGGAGAAAAACTGTCAAATGGCTCTCTAATGATTAATGTGTCAGGCAAATCTACTGGTTTTGATTTTTATTCTTACAATACTAATAATACAGGCGATCGCACTAGCGTAGCAACAGTGGTCAAAAACTTTGACATCCGCGAACATCCTTCGTACCAAAATGCGGCTAATGTTGGCAAACCAACTTGGAGTTCCGTTTATATTTCGTTTCTAGAACCTACATTAATACTCAGCGCGCTCCAACCCGTATACGAGAATAATCAGTTAGAAGGAGTATTAATTTCTGCCTTGCGTCTCGACCATATTGGGAGATTTTTAAACAGTCTCAAAATTGGCCAATCCGGGCAAGCATTTATTGTCGAAAAGAATGGTACGTTACTGGCAACTTCAACTGCCGAACAACCCTTCCGTACCAAAGATAATAAAAAAGAACTGTTCAAAGCAGAAGAAAGTGTTGACCCCTCGACTCAAGCTACAGCTAGATATGTAGCAGCTCGTTTTCGGGAATTAAAGGAAATTAAAACTTCCTATCTATTGAATTTTGAAATAGACGGCAAGCGACAATTTGTAAAAGTTCTACCATTCCAAGACGGCAAAGGTTTAGACTGGCTGATTGTCGTAGTTGTTCCCGAAGCAGATTTCACCAAAGAAATTGAGACCAATACCCGCACAGCGGTTTTGCTTTGTCTGGCAGCTTTAGGAGTAGCTGTGGCGATCGGTATTCTGACTTCTCGCTGGGTGACAAATCCTATTTTGCGCTTAAATACAGCAGCAAAAAATATTGCTAAAGGTGAATGGGACAAAACAGTAGAAAGCGAACGAGCCGACGAATTGGGGGAATTAGCCAAGTCATTTAACAGCATGGCTCAACAACTGCAACAATCTTTTGAAACTTTAGAACACCGAGTGCAAGAACGGACGGCAGAATTGGCTGTAGCTAAAGACAAAGCGGAAGTAGCGAATCAAGCTAAAAGCGCCTTTCTTGCTAACATGAGCCACGAATTGCGATCGCCTCTCAATGCAATTCTCGGCTTTTCCCAACTGATGACTCGCAGCCAAACTCTATCGCCAGAACATCAAGAAAGTATTAGCATAATTAGCAGCAGCGGAGAACACCTACTCACCCTGATTAATAACGTACTCGATTTATCTAAAATTGAATCGGGGCGCACCACCCTCTATCCCAAAAAATTCGACCTCTATCGCCTGCTAAACGACTTGGAAGATATGTTTCAACTCAAAGCAGATGACCAGCACTTGCAGCTAGTTTTTTACCGCTGTCCCGACGTGCCACAATACGTTGAAACTGACGAGTTAAAGTTGCGGCAAATCTTAATTAATTTGCTCAATAACGCTCTTAAATTTACCGATGATGGCGGTGTATCGGTCAGAGTTAGCAAGCAGTCATCAGGCAGGAATCAGCAGGCAGAAGGAGAAAGAGTTTATCTGTCCGAACAATTAATAACTACAGAAGTTCCAGCCCGTAATAATCGGGAAATCTCCCAATTAAGTCAATCTAAAAACGCGATTTTTGCCACCCAAAATGACGAGGCAGAAGCTGCCTCTTCCTTATTCCTCCATTTTGAAGTCGAAGATACTGGTCCGGGTATTGCTACCAATGAATTAAACAATCTTTTTGAAGCTTTTGTGCAAACCCAAACCGGCAAAGATGCGCAAGAAGGTACAGGCTTGGGATTGCCAATCAGCCGCAAATTTGTGGAATTAATGGGCGGCGAAATGAGCGTCTGTTCTGCTGTTGGCAAGGGAACTAATTTTAAGTTTGACATTCAAGTGATTGCGGTCGATGCCGCTGATATTGAAAGCCCTAAACCGACCCGAAATGTTATTGCTCTGGAACCCAACCAACCCACCTATCGAATTTTGATAGTAGACGACAAACCGCTAAATCGCCAACTGCTAATTAAACTTCTCAATCCTCTGGGTTTTGAACTAAAAGAAGCTACTAACGGTCAAGAAGCTATTGAGATTTGGGACAGTTGGGAACCGCATTTAATTTGGATGGACATGAGGATGCCCGTGATGGACGGCTACGAAGCGACGCAATATATTAAAAGCACTATTAAAGGTCAAGCTACTGCGATTATTGCGCTGACTGCAAGCGTTTTGGAGGAAGAACGGGCAGTTATGTTGTCGGCGGGCTGCGATGATTTTATGCGGAAACCTTTCCGGGAATCAGATATTTTCGATGCTATGCACAAAAATATCGGAGTGCGCTATATTTATGAAGATCGGGGTCAAGCTAATTTATTGGCAATCAAAGAGGGCGATCGCACAATGACTGCCGCTGATTTCGTGAAATTGCCTGAGTCCCTGGTAGCTGATTTAAAGCTGGCAATACTGAATGCAGATATGGATTTAATTGATAGCTTGATCGAGCAAATTCGATTAAAAAATGCAGTAACGGCCGGTGCGATCGCGAATTGTATAGAAAATTTCGAGTACGACAAAGTTTTAAAGTTAATCTCTCAAGCAATATCACATGAATAACGACCTTCCTACCACGGATCGCGGTAATATTTTAGTAGTTGACGACACCCCAGCTAATTTGAGGCTGCTAGCCGGAATTTTGAATAGCCAGGGCTATAAAGTCCGCCCCGTACCTAGCGGGGAGTTAGCGCTTTCGGCGGCAACAGGTATGCCTCCCGATTTGATTTTGCTGGATATTATGATGCCCGAAATGAATGGGTACGAAGTTTGCGAAAAAATTAAAGCTGATGAACGCACTCGCAACATTCCGGTAATTTTTATTAGCGCGATTAATGACGTACTAGATAAGGTCAAAGCCTTTGCTGTGGGCGGGGTAGATTATATTACCAAACCCTTTCAGATGGAAGAGGTTCTAGTTAGGGTAGAAACCCATTTAGCCCTGTGCCAGTTGCAAAAAAAGCTCCAACAGAAAAACGATGAACTGACAGTCACTTTAGAGCAACTGCAAGCAACTCAGAATCAATTAGTGCAATCGGAAAAACTGGCCGCCTTAGGGCAACTAATTGCGGGCATTGCTCACGAAATTAATACGCCGCTGGGGGCGATTAGATCGTCAATTGGAAATATTACCAGCTTTTTGGATAACAATCTCGAAAGTTTGCCAGTTTTTTTTAAAGAACTGTCAACCGAACGCCAGCACGATTTCGTGAGTTTGATGTACAGTTCCAGCCAACAAACTTACTCTTTATCTACGCGAGAAAAACGGGGATTGAAAAAAGGCGTGAAGCAGCAACTCGAGTCGGAAGGGATTGACAATGCTGACAGCCTTGCTAGCATTTTAGTCAATATTGGATTGCCGGGAAATCTGCAAGAATTCTTGCCGTTGCTCAAAGACCCTGACAGCGAAAATATTATAAAAACAGCCTACGACTTTGCTAGCATTCACAGAAGCGCCCGAACCATCGCTACCGCTACTGAACGCGCTGCCAAAGTCGTATTTGCCCTCAAAAATTATGCGCGTTACGATGTAAATGGGGAAAAAATACAGGTGAATATTACCCAGGGAATTGAAACTGTATTAACTCTTTATCAGAACCAGATAAAGCAGGGTGTGGAAGTCGTCAGAAACTATCAAGCTCAATTGCCTGCGGTACTGTGTTATCCCGACGAACTAAATCAAGTTTGGACAAATTTAATTCACAATGCCTTACAAGCGATGGACAATCAAGGAACTTTAACAATTGATGCGGTACAGCAAAATACCAGCGTCATGGTAAAAATTACTGACAGCGGTAAGGGGATTCCACCGGAGATTTTGCCAAAAATTTTTGAGCCGTTTTTTACTACCAAACCTGCAGGAGAAGGCAGCGGGTTGGGTTTGGATATTGTCAATAAAATAATTGAAAAACATCAGGGTAAAATTGATGTGGAGTCGGTTCCCGGTAAAACAGCATTTACAGTGTCTTTGCCGATTAATTTAACAGAGTAGGTAAAGCGCCCCAGAGTGAAGTCAGGGGCTAAAAATTTGCAGTCTACCCGCGCGGAATGTAGAATTGGGAAAACGGTGTGCTTACCCATCGGGCTTCACCCTCCCAAACTAAACGAGGAAACTAGCGATGTCTAAATCAGCAATTTTGTGTGTTGACGATGAAGTAGGGGTGTTGGAAAGTCTGGAAATTGAACTGCAACAGGCATTTAACGGTAAATATCTTTGCGAATTTGCTGAAAGTGCTGTCGAAGCCCTAGAGATTATTGAAGAGCTATGTGAAGCTGAGGTTAAGATTCTAGTGATTGTCTCTGATTGGTTGATGCCCGGAATGAAAGGAGATGAGTTGCTGATTAAAATTCATCATAAATATCCGCACATTGTGACAGTGATGCTGACGGGACAAGCAGACAAAGAAGCAATCGAACGAACAAAATTTGAAGCAAATCTTCATGCTTTTATACAAAAACCTTGGCAAAATCAAGAATTAATTGAAGCGATTAAGTCAGGTCTAGCAAATTCATGAAAAAACCAGTCATTATTTGTGTCGATGATGAGCAGACTATACTCGATAGTCTGGAAATTGACTTGCTAAAAGCCTTTGAAGATAAATATTTAATTGAAACAGCCCAAAGCGGCGAAGAAGCTTTAGAGTTGCTGTCAGAACTTTTAGCAGAACAGTATGAAGTTCCTTTGGTTATTTCGGATCATATCATGCCTAGTATGAAAGGAGACGAGCTATTAAGGAGCGTTCATGCTATCTCGCCGAACACTCTCAAGATTATGCTGACGGGGCAGGCTGACTTGGAGGCGGTAGTTAATGCTATTAACTATGCTAAATTGTACCGATACATACCTAAACCTTGGCAATGTGATGACTTTAAATTAACTGTTACTGAGGCCATATATAGATATTTTCAAGATCAAAAATTAGCTGAAAAACAAATAGAACTTCAGGAGATGAATCAGGAGTTGGCAAAATTAAATCGCAAGCAAGCGATGCTGATTGCCAAACTCCACGAAAACGAAAGTCGGTTGACGCAATACCTGGAAGCTATGCCGTTAGGCGTGTGCGTGCTTGATGCGAACGGTCAATCTTTTTACGCAAATCAGAAGGCGCGGGAGGTATTTGGCAAAGGCAGTGTGCCACATATTAATTCGGAGCAGAAAGCAGCAATTTATCAATTCTATAAAGCCGGAACTAATCAGAGATGCCCCGTGGAAGACTTACCAATTATGCGGGCGCTGAGGGGTGAAAGTATCCGGACTGAGGGTGTAGAAATTCGGACTGGCGACAAGATTATTCCGGTGGAGAGTTGGGCAACTCCTATTTATGATTCTATCGGGGATATTTCCTACGGAATTATTGCTTTTACTGATATTACGGAACGAAAGCAAGCTGAAGCAGCGCTTGTCCAAGCTGAAGAGAAGTATCGCCGAATATTTGAAAATGCTCTTGAAGGTATTTTTCAGACTGCAACTGACGGAAAGTTGATTAGTGCTAATCCTGCTCTCGCTCAAATCTACGGCTATGATTCCCCTGAAAAATTGCTCGCAAGTGTTAATGATATTGAGCGGCAATTATACGTGGAACCGAACCGCCGTCAAGAGTTTTTGGCGCTGATGAAAAAGTACGGTACTCTGTCTGAGTTTGAGTCGGAAGTTTACCGCCGAGATGGCAGTATTATCTGGATTTCTGAGGACGCGCGCACTGTTTTTGATGCTAGGGGTGAAGTGCTTTACTATCAGGGTTTTGCTGAGGATATTACTTTGCGAAGAGTGGTAGATGTGGAACGGCTCAGGTTTACGAATGATTTAGAAAAAGCTTTGGTAGCTCAAGAAAAGTTAAATGAGGCACTGTCAGAAAGCGAAAGCCGATTGACTCAATTCCTGGAAGCGATGCCGGTGGGAATATTTGTTGTGGATGGTAAGGGTAAACCTTTTTACATGAATTCTTGGGGCGAAAGAATACTAGCCCAAGGTTTAATTTCTGATGTGGGTACTGACAATTTTCCAGAAGCTTATCATTTTTACAACGCTGGAACTAATCAATTGTATCCGATCGATCTCCAACCGATTATGCGGGCGTTGCGGGGAGAATTTGTGCGTATGGACGATCTAGAAATTCATGGGCCGGATCTGATTGTGCCGATCGAGGTTTGGGCGACTCCAATCTACGACGAACGAAAAAACATAGTTTACGCGATCGCGGCTTTTCAAGACATCACAGAGCGTCAAGAGGTAGAAACCGAGCGCCGCCAATTCACAAACGAGTTGCAAAAAGCTTTAGCAGCGGAAGAAAAATTAACAGATGCTTACGGGCGGTTTGTGCCGCACGAATTTCTCCACTTTCTGGGATATGAAAGTATTCTGGAAGTAAAATTAGGCGATCAGGTACAGAAAGAAATGTCGGTGCTGTTTTCAGATATTCGCGATTTCACTTCTCTTTCTGAAACGATGACTCCGGCAGAAAATTTTCAATTTATTAATGCTTATTTGTCGCGGATGGAACCGGCAATTACTGACAATTTTGGTTTTATTGATAAATACATTGGCGATGCGATTATGGCGCTGTTTGATGGCAGTGCGGACGATGCTGTGAAAGCTGGAATTGCTATGCTAGAAGAGCTTAACGAGTATAATATTAGTCGCAATCGACCCGATTGCCCGCCGCTGCAAATTGGCATTGGAATCAATACGGGTTCTTTGATGTTAGGCACGGTTGGCGGCCAAAGTCGGATGGACAGCACGGTGATTAGCGATGCGGTAAACTTAGCCTCCCGCGTGGAAACTTTGACGAAAGAGTATGGAGTTTCGATGTTAATTACTCAGAATACTTTTATAGAGTTGAACGATATTTATGATTTGAGGTTGATCGATCGCGTAACTGTTAAAGGCAAATCGCAAATGGTAACAGTTTATGAAGTATTTGCGGCCGATCCGCCAGAGTTACGACAGAAAAAGTTAGAGACAAAGACACTCTTTGAGCAAGCTTTGGTACTCTACAATAGTGACAGGTGTGTCGAAGCTACAAGATTCTTTTCGGGGTGCTTGCAAATCAACCCTACGGATAACGTAGCTCAAATTTATATGCAGCGGTGTCTGAAACGGGTGCTCCCTCCTGCATAATACCATTTGAGATTTTAGATTTTAGATTTGAAAATTGGGAATGACTTATTCCATAAGGGTTGGGAGTTTGCCTACAGTTGCATTCTTTTTTTAAACAGGTCTAATCATTGTTTAGACAGGCAGAGAAACGCAAACTATTGTTTCTTGCTGCGGCAAACTTTGTATTTTAAATTTTCCTCCGTGCAATTCTGCAAGGCGTTGAACGATGGCCAGACCCAATCCCAAACCTGCTTGTTGGTAAAGTTTGCGATCGAACTGCCTATAAGCTTCTAGCTGTGCAATCTGATCGGCAGTCATGCCGCGACCTTGGTCTTTTACAGAGAGAATAAAAGTCTGATTTTCCACCACAGTGCTTAATAAAACCGGCGTTCCTTCTAAAGAAAATTTGAAGGCATTGTCCAATAGTTCCTCAACAATTTTTGCGAGTCTCACAGAATCAATAGCTACCGACGAATCGTGCAAGTTTAATTGTAAATCGTCTGCTCTATTCGCGTGTTTCGCTTGCTGCCGCGCTTTTTGAGTCAGCAAAGATTTTACGCAGCTAAATTCGCTATTGCGCATCTCGTTTAGGAGTTCGGGATTTGTGGCTGCTATCTCGAGTTCTGCATACAGCAAAAAGTTCTGAATCAGCCTGTACAAGCGATGACCGGAAGTTTGAATTTGACCGATCATCTCTAAGATATCTGATTCTTCTAAGACCTGATATTCTGACAGGATTAGCTCGGAAAAACCCATAATGGCATTCAAAGGAGTCCGCAATTCGTGGGGGAGCGACATACTAATGTTGGTGCGCAATTCGTCTAGCGTTTTTTGAGATTGCCTGCTAATTGTTTTCTGTTTCTCAAGTCGAATAGCAATTGCTTTTAGCAGTTCTTGCGGCGTACAAGGCTTAGTAATGTAATCGTCTGCTCCCAGTTCCATGCCCGTGCGAATGTCACTTTTATCGGCTTTGGCTGTGAGGAAAATAAACGGAATTGTGGCAGTTAGGGGTTCGGATCGCAAAGCTTTGAGGACGCCGTGACCGTCCACTTCCGGCATCATCATGTCGCACAAAATTAAATCCGGGATTTGTTCGTTCGCCAGTTTGATGCCGACTTGGCCGTTAATCGCTCCAATTCCTTCAAAATTCTCGGCTTCCAGCAAGTCTAAAATATTTTCTCTAATCGCTTCTTCGTCTTCTATTACCAAAATCTTTGCCACGGTTATTGCTCCTTTTAATTAGTAGTTTGTTGCCCAAAAACTGCCTTCACACACTTGACAATTTTGTTTATTTATGAACTTGATTGAGCCTTAAGCTGCGGATGTTTTTAGTTTATATAGTAACCGCCAAGACGCTTAGGACGTTATTAATGACTCTTTCCCCATGCGGTCGATGGCTTTTTCCTTCTCTCGTAAATAACTAAAGCTTTCTTCTTCCTTATTCCTGACCTCCCTTATATGTGTTACATCCTCAGAAAGCGAATCCGTTACCGAACTTCCTTCTTGCTTCTGCCTTTTTCTATAATTCAGTTGTTATATGCTAGCGCAAATCAAAGGCAAGGTAATAGTGAAAGTTGTGCCTTTTCCTTCTTGACTGTCGATCGCGAGTTTGCCGCCGTGAAGCTCCACAGCCCTTTTCACAATTGCTAAACCGAGACCTGTTCCCGAAATAGTCCCGACATTTGTAGCTCGGTAAAAAGTTTCTAATATCCGCTCTCGATCGGCTTGGGGAATCCCGATACCCCGGTCTTGAACTTGGAAAACAGCTTCTTTGTTTTTACAGTTGAGGTGCAAGGAAACTGTACTGGCGACGGGAGAATATTTGAGGGCATTGGAGAGGACGTTTCCCAACATTTGCTGCAGCAGTTTTTCATCCATTTGAGCGTCGCAGTTCCCGCCTTCATGTTGAAAAACGATCGGGTGTTGGTTGCTGTCGTTGAGCTGCTGCTCTTCTACCAGTTGACGGCAAAATTTTTCGAGGTTTAAGGAAATCGGTTGAAACTGCAAGGTATTTGCTTCTATTTTGCCAATTACAAGGATATCTTCTAATAACTCTGTCATCCGTTTAATGGCTAATTGAATCCGGACAAAATGAGTAGATTTTTTATCTTCTGACCACTGAGAACTGTAATCTTGCAGCAATCCAGCCGAAAATTGGATCGTTGTCAGTGGGGTGCGGAACTCGTGGGAAACCATTGTGACAAATTTAGCTCGCAGTTCTGAAAGTTCCTTTTCTCGTGCGAGTGTTTTGAGAATTTCGGCTTCGGCTCGTTTGCGATCGCTAATGTCACGGGCTTCAGCAATCAGCAGCAAAACTTGTCCTGTCTCATTTTTAACAGGTTTCAGTGAGAAATCAACTGTCACAATTTGGCCGCTTTTGGCTAACAAGTCGATTTCGCTGCGGAAAAACTCGCCGCGACTTGATAAGCCGATCGCCGATTGCAATTGTTCGCAAACCTGTAGCGACTGAGCCCAAATCGCCATTTCCCAAATCGGCCTGCCCACAATATCCTCCAATCGCATTCCTGTAAACTCGAGGGCTGTCTCGTTCACTTCCAGCACGATTCCTTCGGGAGTCAGCAGCTTTGTTAGCTGAAACGAAGAGTCAAAAATCGCCCGAAAACGCCGCTCGCTTTCCCGCAGCATTTGAAATGTTTGAGATCGTTCGATCGCGTAGCGGATAGTCCGCACTAATAATTGAGTAGTAATTTGACCTTTAACAATGTAATCTTGAGCTCCCAAGCGAACTGATTCAAGTGCGGTCGCCTCATCATCCAAGCCAGTCATTACCACCATTGCCGTATCCGGGGCAACTTCTCGCAGGCGAGTTAGGGTTTCCAAACCGCGGCTGTCCGGCAAAGAAAGGTCGAGCAAAACTACATCAAAGGGTTGTTTGCACAATTGTGCGATCGCCTCATGCAGGAACTCAACAGACACCAGTTCCCACTGGACGCCCACAGATACTTCTAACAGTTCTGCAAGCAAATCAGCATCAGCAGGATTGTCTTCTACTAACAGAATCTTAATCCACATAGCTTAGACGTTTTTGACTGTAAAATTTTTACTCTACCCATCTCAGGTTAAACTTTTTTGCTTTCCCTTGCCATTTTCAACTTGAAAATTATTATTTGGGAACTGTCACCACCACCCGCCACCCATCGTCAATCCATCTCACCAGCTTAGCTGCTTGACTAAAATCGACAGGCTTAGCAATGTAGCACCGGGCTAACAGGGCATAAGACTTGAAAATATCTTCATCGGCTGCTGAGGTTGTCATAATTACCACTGGAATCATTTTTAACTTGGGTGCTGAGTTAATTTCTCCCTACACTTTTAAACAACTTTTTTTAGGCAAATTCAAGTCCAGCAGCATTAAATCGGGAGGGGTACGTCCACATACAAACCTTCTTGCTTCAAAAAATTCATTCCTGACACCCCATCTTCCCGTCTTGTGCAACTTGTTAAAAAATTTGCTTGACGCCATAATTTCTCAAGCCAAGTCAATCGATTTTAGATTTTAGATTTTAGATTTTAGATTGACCCCACGGGTAAATGCGGGGGCTTGAGGATTTTCGATTTTGGATTTTGGATTGATTCCACGGATAAATCTGGGGGCTTGTACCACCTTTGAAATTCTTGCTCATAGCATTTGAGATTTTAGATTTTAGACGGGGGCGCGATCGCGAGCCGTTGAAGGATTTTAGATTGGGAAATGAGAGATGACTGTCGGCGTTGAGATCGCGGGGCTACAGTTGGATTTTTTTTAAATGGTATCAGCATCGCTGGGCGAATTTTCCACCAGCAGAATGTCAAGACGTTTAAAAAAAATTATATCGTTCATCAGCCAAGTATCTGTTCGTTTAATTTACAGGAAGTTGGACGACTGCCAGCCAGAACTCCTCAATTAACCTGATTACTTTAGTAAATTGTACGAAATCTACTGGCTTGGTAATGTAACAGTTGGCGTGCAGCGAGTAGGACAGGATAATGTCCTCTTGGGCGGCTGAAGTGCTGAGAATCACGACTGGAATTAGTTTTAAACTTTGGTCGGTCTTAATTTCTGTTAGCACTTCTACGCCTGTTTTTTTGGGCAAATTCAAATCAAGCAAAATTAAGTCGGGACGGGGTACCCTGAGATAGGGCTCTTTTCGGCGCAAAAACTTCATTGCTTCGACTCCATCCTCCACAAAATGCAAGTTATTCAATATTTTACCCTGACCGAGAGCTTCTCTTGCCAAATCGGCATCGCTGGGGGAATCCTCAATCAGCAGAATCTCTCGGGGTCTAACAGTGCTTCGATCGCTCATAACCGGCGTATCCTTATTGATTATAAAAAAAATTGAATTTTGAGGCTTCAGGTACTAATTATAGGAATAGTGAAGTAAAAAGTCGCTCCTTTTCCCTCCTGAGATTCCACCCAGATGCGCCCGCCGTGGCGTTCAACAATTCGCTTGCACATTGCCAAACCTATGCCTGTGCCGGAATATTGGCGGCGTCCGTGCAGGCGTTGAAAAATGATGAAAATGCGATCGGCATACTCCGGATCGATGCCAATGCCGTTATCGCGGACGCTCAACACCCATTCGCTCTCTTGCCTGCAGGCAGCGATATGAATCAAGGGGATATCTTGGCGGCAAAATTTGATGCTGTTGGCGATCAAATTTTGGAATAATTGCACCAGTTGAAATTCATCCGCCATCACGGTTGGCATCGCGTCGCAGGTGATGACAGCTTTCTTTTCGGCGATCGCAATTTGCAAATTACACAAACTTTGCTGCACAGCAGCCTTGCAGTCCGCCGGCTCAAACTCCTGACCCCTGGTTCCCAGGCGCGAATACGCCAACAAATCGTTAATTAACTGCTGCATTCTGGTGGCGCCATCGACAATATAATTAATATACTTATCTGCGCGATCGTCCAAATTTCCTTGATAGCGCTGGGCCAGCAATTGAGTGTAACTGGTAATGGCTCGGAGCGGTTCTTGCAAATCGTGGGAAGCTACATAAGCAAATTGTTCTAATTCCTCGTTGGAACGCTTCAAATCCTCTGTAAGTTGCAGCATTTGCTGCTCTGCTTCTTTGCGGGCTGTAATGTTGTAAACCAAGGCGCAACAAGATAGCAGATTACCCTGAGAGTCCATGACTGGACTGGTAGACATATCAGTCCAAATATCTTTGCCGTCCTTGCTTTTGAATTTAAATTCGTGTTGTTCACCAATACCTTGCTTGCGCCGCTGGAAATTATCAAGAGCTTGTGGTTTTTGCTGTTCGTCCATAAAATCAAAAATCGACCGCCCGAACATTTCTAATTCACTATAGCCGAGCATTCGCGCCATTGCGTGGTTCACGTAAGTCGTGAGGCTATTGCTGTCAATTACCCAAATACCTTCTTCTGCTAATTCAACTATTTGCCTGTACTTAAATTCGCTTTCCTGCAAAGCTGTTTCCGTTAGTTTGCGCTCAGTGATATCTTTCATAAAACAGTGGTGGCCGTTAAATATGCCTTGTGCGTCGCAAGCTTTTACCATCGTTAATTGCTTGTAAAAAAACGACCCATTTTTCCGCACGCCTCTAGCTTCAACTTCTACTTGGCCAGAAATTAGCATTTCCTGATAAGCTGAGATCATCATCTCAACATCGCTCGGATGTACGGTGTACTGCCATTTCATGCCAAGCATTTCTTCCGGTTCGTAACCGCATTTATGAGCGTAAGCTCGGTTAACCTTCATGTAGCGTCCATCAATGTCCAGCCGCGAAATCCCTTCCACCGCATTTTGCAAGGCATTGGTGAGGTCGCGCAGCTCTTTTTTAGCTTGTTTGCGATCGCTAATATCCTGGCCGATACCCAAAAAACCGTTAATATTTCCGTTGCTGTCAAATAAGGCAGTCACCGACAGCAGTACCGGAAACCGCGAACCATCTTTGCGAATGTAAGTCCATTCATTTTCGTCAGCGATTTTCCGGCGCGGCAAGGCAACAAAGGCTTCAATTCCCGGCTCTATTTTCACTCCCAATTCTTGAGAAAGAACTTCAGCTCTTTTAGCGACCTCCAGAGAATCGTGAATTATTTCTACCGTGACTTTCCCCACCACGTCTTCTCGCGAATAACCTAAAAGTTCCTCTGCCGCCCGATTAAATGTTTTAATTGTACCGTCGGGCTCTGTAGAAATAATTGTGTATTTAGCGCTATTAAGAATTGCATTTTGCAGTTGCGTCAATTCCAACAAAGCGATCGCAATTTTTTCGCGGTATGCTATTTCTTTTTGCAATTTGTGGTTAGAAATTTCAATTTGAGCAGTGCGCTCAGCAACTCGATGCTCCAGAGTTTCATTGAGCCGTCGATTTTCCTCTTCTACCTGCTTGCGTTCTGTAATATCAGTAATAGTACACACATAACTTTTAACCTCCCCATTTTCTCCGATTTGACCGACAGCTTGACCGAATACCCAACAGATTTGAGTTTGATTAATGCCCTGAAAGCGGTACTCAGATTTAAACTGCAATTTCTCCGGCGCGGGGCTATACCATTCAGTAAAAACCCGCTCGCGGTCGTCTGGATGAATGCCTTGCAACCACCCTTTGCCCAAAGCTTCATTGCAGGTAATTCCCGAAATTTGACACCAGCGCTCGTTGACGTACAAGCAGTCTCCAACAGCATCTGCATAAAATATTCCCACCGGCGAAGCTTCAGTTAAAGTTTGATAGCGAGCTTCCGTTTTTCGGCGTTCAAGGATTTCTTTTTGCAGTATTGAATCGATCATCCCTAATTGAGTTGGACTGAGGAGAGTTAATGCTTGGGGAACTAAAGGAATTAATGCAAAAGCGGTGTAGGCAGAAATCGCGGCGGTAATAATTTTCAGACTGCCAGAAACCCAATAAACAGGATGCCAAAGCGTCCAAACTTCCATTATATGAGTAGTGCCGCAGGAGATAATAAAGGCTGCAAACAGCCAAAAGATGTTGCGAAAGGGCAAGTCTTTTCGCTGACGCATAAAATAAATTAGGGAGAGCGGTATTGAATAGTACGCCATGGCAATGATAGAGTCTGACACTATGTGGAGCGCGAGTAGCTCTCGCTGCCAAAGGTAACAGTAGCCGTGAGGAATATAATTTCCGGTGAATAACAGGTGATTTAAAAAGTTCCAAATCATCATAAATGGAATGGGTAATCAGGAATGGGTAATCGAGAAGTCGTAATTAGTAATTGGTAAGTAATTGGTAATTTAACCCAATTACTTATAACCTCTCTCAAATTTTTGAAATATACAGTCTTGGACGCACCGGGGGCTAAAAACTCGGTTTCTGGGTAGATGCCTCGTTGCCAAACCGACTATTGTCCTAGAAACTGGCTTTTCTTCCGTAACTATTAATATAGCAATTCTCAATGATTCGCGACCTGTAGCGAGCTCTAGGTTGGGTAGAACGAAGTGAAACCCAATATTCCGATTTGAGATTTGAGATTTTAGCTTTTCCTTCCTTCTTCTTTATCTTCTAGATAACTAAAGCCTTCTCTCCTCGATAACTAAAGCCTTCTTTCATCCATCCGTTATATCCGTTACATCCTCAGAAAGCGAATCCGTTGCCTCCATTCTTCCTTCTTCTATAAAAAATGGGGCGAGCCTGAAGCCCGCCCCACCAAAAATTATGCTGCTGCTATTAACCCAACAGCCCCTGAGCCTTAGCTACCACATTATCAACGGTGTAGCCAAACTTTTCTAAAGCAACTGGGCCCGGTGCAGAAGCGCCGAATCGGTCGATGCTGATGCTGTCGCCTTCGGAACCCAAATAACGTCCCCAGCCGAAGCTACAAGCTGCTTCAACTGCCAACCGCTTAGTAACAGCTTTTGGCAGTACAGATTCGCGGTAAGCGGCATCTTGTAAGTCGAACAATTCCCAGCAAGGCATCGAAACTACCCGCACTTTATTGCCTGCGGCGCGCAATTTTTCAGCGGCATCAACGCAGAGGTATGTTTCGCCGCCGGTGCCGATTAAAATGATGTCGGGAGTGCCGCCGTCGTCGGACAAAATGTAAGCGCCTTTGGCTGTTCCTTCGATCGAGCTTCCAGCCAAATTGGGCAAGTTTTGGCGCGACAGAGCCATTAAAGTTGGGCGGGTGCGGCTTTCAACTGCCACTTTGTAAGCGCCGGATGTTTCGTTACCGTCTGCTGGGCGCATTACCAACAAATCGGGAATTACGCGCAGAGAAGCTAAAGTTTCAACTGGTTGGTGAGTCGGGCCGTCTTCGCCCAAGGCTACGGAGTCGTGAGTCATTACATAAATAACTCCAGCTTCCGAGAGTGCAGAGAGGCGAATTGCTCCCCGCATATAGTCAGCAAATACCAAGAAGGTTGCGCAGTAAGGAATTAAACCGCCGTGCAGGACCATACCGTTGGCGATCGCACCCATGCCGTGTTCCCGCACACCAAACCGCAAGTTACGTCCTTCGTACTGACCTTTTTGGAAGTCTTTTTCACCCTTGAGCAAAGTCATGTTAGAAGATGCCAAGTCAGCGGAACCGCCGATCAATTCAGGTAGGACACCTGCCAAAGCATTCAAACATTTTCCAGAATGATTCCGAGTCGAATCTGCCTTATCTTCCGGCTTGTATGTCGGCAAAACTTGATCCCAACCTTGAGGAAGTTTGCCGGCAACGCTGCGCTCATATTCTGCAGCTTCTGCAGGATAGGCTGCTTTATAAGCATCAAAAGCTTTGTGCCATTCTTGCTCAGCTTGAGCACCGCGATCGACTGCTTTGCGGAAGTGTGACAAAGCATCATCAGGAATCTCAAACGGTGCGTGTTCCCACTTCAAGAAATCGCGAGTTGCTTTCACTTCATCGCTACCCAAAGCAGCACCGTGAGCACTGTAAGAATTGCGCTTGTTGGGAGAACCGTAACCAATGATGGTGCGGACTTTAATCATGGACGGTTTGTCCGTGACTTTTTTGGCTTCTTCAATAGCTTTGTGAACTGCTTCTAGGTTAGTATCTTCGTCTAGAGCGGTATTGTCTACTGTAATAACGTGCCAGTTGTAAGCTTCAAAACGCTTGCCGACATCTTCAGTAAAGGCCAAGCTTGTGTCGCCTTCAATAGAAATGTGATTGTCATCGTACAAGGCAATTAATTTGCCGAGTCCGAGGTGTCCGGCCAAAGAACAAGCTTCGCCAGAAACGCCTTCCATGTGGCAGCCGTCACCCATGATGACATAGGTGTAGTGGTCAACAATGGTGTGGTCGGGCTTGTTATACTTAGCAGCGAGGTGAGCTTCTGCCATTGCCAAACCGACGGCATTAGCAATTCCTTGTCCCAGGGGGCCGGTGGTAACTTCTACGCCTTCGGTCATGAAGTTTTCGGGGTGTCCGGGGGTTCTGGATTCCCACTGGCGAAATTGCTTGATGTCGTCGAGGGTGACGCTATCGTAGCCGGTCAAGTACAGGAGGGCGTACTGCAGCATACAGCCGTGGCCGGCGGAGAGGACGAAGCGATCGCGATTAAACCACTTGGGGTTTTTGGGGTTGAACCGCATGAACCGATCCCACAGCACGAAGGCCATAGGGGCAGCGCCCATTGGCAGTCCCGGGTGTCCTGATTTTGCTTTTTCTACCGCATCGATGGCCAGAAAGCGGATAGAGTTGATGCAGAGTTCTTCGAGTGATTGGGTTGCAACAGCCATAATTCTGGTTTTTATATGTAAGAGAGAGTGTGTGTGGTCGATTCTGACAGAGGTGCGATGAGTCGAGTTCGATCGAGGACGATCGTCTCTGCTGTTCAGTTTCTGTGGAACTGCCGTGAGGCTGCACTACATATCATCTCACCAGTTGCGATCGACAGACAACTTAATTTTTTAATGTTTCGGCCGCTTTGTGCAGTCGATCGCAAATTGTTATCGGAGATATTTCTGGGGCGAGTGCGGCTGTGTGCGATCGGTACTCATGAGCGTGTAACTTACTTATTTGGCAAATTGGCTCTTAAAGCCACCCTGTTATGATAGAGTTTGGTGTTTCTGACATCTTGCAGCTCGATCGCGAACAGGCAAGATGCCTGTTCCACAAAGAGTGAATTTTCTTGCGGGGAGTAGGGGTTGGGCTCTTCTAGCCCACCCGATCGCACGATCGCCAGAATAGTGCAAGATGTCAGATATTTGTAATTTTAATCAGGCAATAACTAATGACTCTGAGTGAAGCCGAAGCCCGCAGTAAAAAAGTAGACGAACTGCGATCGCAAGGCATAGAACCGTATCCCAGTCAATCCTACGCGCGATCGCACACAGCCAAGCTTGTTCGCGAAATATTTAGTCAGCCGGGAAAAGAACTCGAAAACGGAGAAAGTGACCCCGAAGAAATTTCCCTGCGATTAGCCGGCCGCATCACTTCCAAGCGAGACAGCGGCAAAATTGGTTTCATCGATTTAAAAGACGCCACAGACAAGATTCAACTCAAAATCGAGAAAGCAATCGTCACCGGCGAAGTCGGTTTGAGCTTTGAACAAATTAAAAAATTGCTCGATATCGGCGATTTTGTCGGCGTCGAAGGTATCGGCTGCCGCACCCCCAGGGGAGAACTTTCTATTTTAGTGAGGGAATTAAAGCTTTTATCAAAAGCTACCATTCAATTTCCCGATGCTTATTACGGAATTAACGACCCCGAAGTTTGCCGCCGTCACCGCGAAATGGATTTGGCAAGCAACCAAGATGCGCTCAACCGTTTTATGCTGCGCAGCCGCATCGTCCAAAGCATCCGTTCCTATCTCTGGCAAGCCGATTTTTACGAAATAGAAACGCCGACACTGCAAGCTATTTATGGCGGTGCTGCTGCTAAGCCATTCATCACTCACCACAATGCTTTGGAAGTGGATTTGTATTTGCGAGTCGCTCCCGAACTGTTCTTGAAAAGGGCAATTTGCGGCGGTTTCGAGCGAGTATTTGAACTAGGAAAAGCCTTTAGAAATGAGGGCATTGATAGCACGCACAATCCCGAGTTTACCTCTTTAGAAGTTTACCAAGCTTATGCTGATGTTTTCGACATTTTAGGAGTTGTAGAAGATGTGATTTGTTTCGCGGCGGCGGCTGTATTTGGGGATGTCAAGGAAATTGAAAATCAGGGGGAAAGGATTAGTTTAGAACGTAAGTTCGACTACAGCGAAAAGTATCCCGGTTTCAGCGGCAAACACTGGCAAGTGAAAACGATGGTAGAATCTGTCAGAGACGAGTTTGCTCTGGATTTTGACAGTTTGGACTTAGAAAGTGCGATCGCCTCTGCAACCAAACTAGAATTGCACCTGTCTAAATTAGAACAACAGAGTTTAGGCTACGTGCTGTATGCGGTTTTTGACAAATTAGTTGTTCCCAAACTAATTCAACCTACATTCATCATCGACTATCCTGTCGAAGTCAGTCCCTTAGCAAAAGGACATCGCAGCAAGCCGGGATTTGTAGAACGTTTCGAGCTGTTTATCAACGGTACAGAATACTCGAACGGATTCTCAGAATTGAACGATCCGAAAGAGCAAAGAAAGCGGTTTGAGGAACAGTTAGCACAGAAAAATGCGGGCGATGATGAAGCGCATCCAATGGATGAAGACTTTATTCAAGCGCTATCTTTGGGAATGCCTAATTGTGCGGGAATGGGTATCGGTGTAGACAGATTGGTGATGCTTTTAACTAATACTCAAAGCATCCGAGATGCGGTAATGTTCCCGACAATGCGGCCTGTTAAAGATTGATTGGAGTAGCTTTTTTGCAGATGTCTAATAAGTACATGGGGATTTTTTTACCGCAGATATCAGCGGATTAACACAGATAAACGCAGATGAAATTCCATCTGCATTTATCTGCGTTTATCTGCCTTTATCTGCGGTAAAAAAAACATTTTTAATATCACCGGATAAACGAACCGACAACACCGTTAAAATCTTCAGCCAAAGGATTTCCCACAGCCTTAAATTTCCACTCGCTGCCTTCTCGATAAACTTCTCCCATCAACATATTTAATTTTCCTTCATAAGAAGGGTCATTTGACAAGCGATAGCGAGCTATTTCTTTACCTGTCGCATCTACAGCTCTCACAAAAGCATTTTCTACCAGGCCAAAATGCTGTTTTCTCTCTTTGCCATTGTAAATATTAACTCCAAAAATTATTTTGTGATATTGTGCTGACAAAGAGCTCAGTTTCACCAATATTTGTTCGTCGTCTCCGTCTCCCGCACCCGTGAGATTGTCACCTGAGTGAACAACTGCTTTGTCCTTTGACTCCAAATTAGAGTAATAAATTACATCCTCTTTGTAGTTATTTAATTTGCCATTTTCTCCTAGCAGCATAGCGTAGGAATCTAAGTCAAAATTTGGACCGCTGCTTCGGCCGAAAATACTTTTTTTAACTTTCGCTACATCCCAGCCCAAAGCCATTGTCAGTCTGGACAAGTCGTATTCGCTTTTGCTGAGAACGATGGATTGTCCTTTGGTCAAGTTGATAGCCATATTTTTGTGATTTTGTAAGGTTTATAGTGAACGGGACTAAGGCAAAGTGTCACAGGTGCGATCGACTTTTAGGGTGCGTCAGGCGAAGTTCTAGACTGATTATCGAGAATGTGGGTGTCTGACGCACGTTACTAATACTGCCAGTTGCGTAAATCCTAGTGAAGTAGAATGATTGCCCTAAGCTACCCTTTTATTTGGCTGCAAAAGCTGTTTCTAGGGTAAGAGATTTTTGAGTCGCGCTGATTTTACCCAATGCGGATATTCTGCTGTCAACAAATCGTATAATTCCTCATCTGCAATATGTTCCGGGTCTTCTAAACTGAAGAAATCGGCGTTGTCTAGATAGCGCGAGCCCATTTCGTCAAGCTGTTCTAAAAAGCTAAAATCGCTCGCTACGGCTCTTGCTAACCACCCGCGAGCTCCCTTACTTTTGACATCTTTCTGCGACTTGCCGATTGCCATAAACTGCCAAAATATCGGCTCGCGGGAGGACCATTGTAGCTGCTGCTTGCTTTCCGATTCGTCCGCAGTTTCTCCATCAGTTACAAACATCACGTAGACAGGTCTATCGGCTTTAATAGGTGCGTAGCGCCTGCTACCGCGAGCGTCAGGAAAATAGAAGTTTCTAATTTCCTTCATCACTTTACCGTAGTAAGTACCTCCTTCTAAAGGATACTGTTGCAGTATATAGTGGATGAAGTTTGAGAAATTGTCGATCGACATTTCACCGGGATTGTGGGCGTTGACTCCAAACAGAAATATTTCGATGGCTGCGTTGTCATCAAACCGACATCCCAAAGCCAAAATCTTCTCTGCCAAACGCTGAATTTTTCCTGAACGGTATAGGGAAGACATAGAAGCAGAAATATCGAGGCAAAGCGCTACTTGAGCATTGTGATTTGTTAGATTTGCTTTCTTGAGCGAGATATCGGCTTTTTTAGCGAGATTGAAAATGTGCGGCGCTTTCTCCTGAAGCTTTTTGTCTAATGCTATAGCTTTCTGACTTTTGCTGCTATCTTCAAGAACTGGTAATCTAGGTTCTGCTGGCTTTTGTTGCTGTTGCATCTCTGAATGATACTTGTCAACAAAACTCTGCAACCCTGCTTTATATCCTTGTCCTACGGCCTGAAATCTCCAAGCTGCATCATTTTTATACAACCGTCCAAATTCGACTGCTGTTTCTTCAGAAAAAGCTTCTGTTAAATCATACCGCGCTAGTTCGCTGCCGGTTTCGCGATCGTACAATCTGATAAAAGCATTTCTGATTTGGCTGAAATTTTGATGTTTAGCGTGTGCGTCGTGAATCGTGACCACAAAAACCATTTCCTCAACAGCAGCCGTTACTTTTTCTAAGTCTACATAAATTGTCTCGTCATCCCCTTGAGTTTGACCTGTTTGATTATCTCCCGAATGGGCGATCGCTCCGTCCGGCGACTGCGAGTTATTGTAAAATACAAAGTATCTTTCATCGGGAATTTTGCCGTCTGAACCTAACGCAAAAACCGAGGCATCGATATCGCAGCTTTTCTGGTTTGAGTCAGATAAACTTAGTTCAGTTGCTATTTCCCACCCCAGGGCGATCGCAACTTTTGTTAAATTAGGGGATGTTTTAGAAAGATTAAATCTTTCGCCCTTCTTTAATTGAATTCCCATCTGGTTTATCACCTCATGAGTCTGATTGCTTAAAATCGAGGGAAACATTCCTGCTTCCGAATTTCCCCTCGATTTATTTAGCTGAGGATCGCCCGGGCGATCAGGCATACTTGTCTACAAAGCTCTGCAAGCCTGAATTATAGCCTTGACCTACAGCTTGGAACCTCCACTCGCCGTCTTTCTTGTAAAGTCTGCCAAACTCTACCGCAGTTTCCCTAGAAAAATCCTCGTCCAAATCGTACTTAGTTACCTCTGTGTTAGTAGTAGTGTCGTAAATCCTGATAAAAGCATTCCGCACTTGACCGAAGTTTTGCCTTCTCGATTCTGCTTCGTGGATAGTTACCACAAACACAATTTCTTGCACCGCCGGATCGACTTTGGTTAAATCGACTGTAACGGTTTCATCATCGCCAAATCCTTCTCCGGTTCTGCTATCTCCCAGATGTATTACAGAACTGTCCGGCGACTCCTTGTTGTTGTAGAAAACAAAGTATTGTTCGCCGGGAATTTTGCCAGTAGCCCCCAACATAAACACGGAAGCATCTAAGTCAAACGCTGCGCCCGTGTCTGTAGCGTTGATATCCCATCCCAAACCAATCCCGGCATTTTTCAGCCCGGGTGCTTCTTTCGATAGATTGATTCTCCCGCCTTTTTCCAAATTGATAGACATTCGCCCTCCTGCGTGCAAAATCTGTAATATTACTGATAACAATTATACAAACTGTCAGAGCAGCTTGACAAATTGCTGCTGATACTCGTTTTCGGTCAATCGATTTGAGATTTGAGATTTGGGATTTGAGATTGTAGAATTGAGCCCGCGGATAAATCCGGGGGCTTTGTACCCTGAATGCTTGCGGCTACAGCAGGTTGACAATTTGCTTTTGGTACTCATCTATCGATTTGAGATTTGAGATTTTGGATTTGAGATTGGATAATTGAAGAATTGACCCTGCGGATGAATCCGGGGGCGTGTACGCTGGATGCTTTTGGTTAAAGTAGCTTAACAATTTGCTTTTGGTACTCATATATCGATTTGAGATTTGAGATTTGGGATTTTAGATTGGATAATTGAAGAATTGACCCTGCAGATGAATCGGGGGCTTGTACGCTGGATGCTTTTGGTTAAAGTAGCTTGACAAATTGCTGCTGGTACTCATCTTCTGTCATCAGTTCGTGGGTACTTTCCACTCTGTCTAAAAACACGATTCCATCTAAATGGTCGTGTTCGTGTTGAAAAATACGCGCTACAAAGTCTGTCAATTCTTGTCGCTGGAGTTTGCCCTCTCTACTGGTGTATTCTATCTCGATCGCCCTACTTCTCGGCACCAATCCCCGAATCCCCGGAATGCTCAAACAGCCTTCCCAGTCTTTGACTGTCTCTGTTGAGCTAGCCACAATCCGGGGATTAATCATCGCTGTGGGCTCCATGCTGGGTGCTTGGGGATAGCGCAGGTTGGGGCGCGATGCGACGATGAACAGGCGATCGGACTGAGCCGCTTGAGGGGCGGCAATCCCCACTCCGTTTGCCTGCTGTACTGTAAAGATTAAGCTGTCAATCAACTGTTGAATGCGATCGTCCTTAATATTCTCGACAACTTGCGACCGGCGGCGCAGCACGGGATTTCCTAATTGTGAGATTTGCAAGATTTCTGCCATAGTTATTGGTTAGTCGTTATTGGTTAGTGGTTATTTGTTAGTGCTTAACTACTGACAAATTATTATAGCGGTTCTCAAAAAAGTGAGGTATGCCCTATGCCCACGGAGGCCACGGAGGCCACGGAGGCCACGGAGCCCTATGCCCATGAGTACCTCATATGAGAGCTCGAAAGGCTATATTTCCTTCTTCCTTCTTCCTTCTTCCTTCTTCCTTCTTCCTTCTTCCTTCTTCCTTCTTCCTTCTTCCTTCTTCCTTC
>NZ_JAUBTO010000118.1:0-1588 GCF_036702495.1 Microcoleus sp. C2D2
TGACTAATGACTAATGACTAATGACTAATGACTAATGACTAATGACTAATGACTAATGACTAATGACTAATGACTGTGGTATACAATCTGATTTTGTAGGGACACAACATTGTTCGTTGGTGTAAACAATCGCCTAAAACCCTGGTTTATTTCATGGGTATCGAAGACTCGATCCCCCCTAGCCCCCCTTAAGAAGGGGGGAAACGGAAGCGCTCTTTAGTCCCCCTTCTTAAGGGAAATTTAGGGGGATATAGACTGGGTTAAAAACGAAATTTCTCAAGGCTTTGGGCCTTAAGTTGACACCAATGGGCCGGGCGCTGTTCCTACAGATGCTCGCATACAATCTGATTTTGTAGAGACACAAAATTGTTGTATCCTTATCTTATATAGCAATCCTAAATCATTTGTGAATTTCTTACTCCCTCTCCGATGCCTTGGGGAGGGTTGGGGTGGGGTTAAAAATTTACGACTCCTGCAAGAATTGCTATATAGCAATCCTAAATCATGTGTGAATTTCTTACTACCTCCCCGATGCCTTGGGGAGGGTTGGGGTGGGGTTAAAAATTTACGACTCCTGCAAGGATTGCTATAGAAAGACAACATTATTGTTAGCAAGTAACAATTCCTAAAAAGAATTGCTAAAAAAAACACAACGTGAGAAAATAGAAAAAAATATAGAAATTCGGGAGTTATGATTCTTGGTAACTATTAAATGTCGGGGCATTACCTTCTCAAATATCGAAGCCGTAATCTTTGACAAAGACGGCACTCTAGAGGATTCTCAGGAGTTTTTGAGACTGTTGGGGATTAAGCGAGCGCGCCTCGCAGACGCTCAAATTCCGGGGGTTGGAGAGCCTTTACAAATGGCTTTCGGTATCGAAGGCAGCAGCATCGACCCGACGGGTTTGCTAGCAGTCGGTAGTCGCAGGGAAAATGAGATTGTGGCGGCGGGATACATCGCCGAAACCGGCAGGGGATGGCTGGAATCTTTAACTATTGCGCGCCGCGCTTTTGACGAAGCTGACCAAATGTTTAAAAATAGTGCTGTTTCTCCTTTATTTGTCGGTAGTTTGGAAGTGCTGAAATATCTTTCAGAAGCGGGTTTGAAGCTGGGAATTCTTTCGGCTGCTACGACTGAGGCCGTGCAGAAATTTGTGAAACACCACGCATTAGCCGACTGGATTCAGTTAGAAATGGGAGTTGATTCAACGGTTCATAAACCAGACCCGAAATTGTTTTTGCAAGCTTGTGAGAAACTCGGAGTAAATCCCGCAGCAACTTTGATGGTGGGAGATTCAGCGGGCGATATTCAGATGGGGAAAAATGCTAAGGCGGCGGGCTGTATCGGGATTTGTTGGGGGAAGGCCCAGGTTAGTCATTTGGAAAAAGCTGATGTGGCGATCGCATCTTTGGATGAAATTACAATTTTAGCAGATTGAGCAAACATCACATCAATTCCGATCGTACCGGAATGACTGTTGACTGTAGAAGGAGGGGTCGAAAAACTGAATGGTTGAGTGTTAACTGCATTGTCAATAATCCTTTGATGAACAGGCTTTCCGGCCTGTTCCACAAGAGAGGTTGCAGC
>NZ_JAUBTO010000118.1:1688-27664 GCF_036702495.1 Microcoleus sp. C2D2
ATTGTCAATAATCCTTTGATGAACAGGCTTTCCGGCCTGTTCCACAAGAGATATTGCAGCATTGTCAATAATCCTTTGATGAACAGGCTTTCCGGCCTGTTCCACAAGAGATATTGCAGCATTGTCAATAATCCTTTTATCAACAGGCAAGATGCCTGTTCCACAAGAGATGAATTTTATTGTGGAACAGGCCGGAAAGCCTGTTAAGCGCATCTTGCCTGTTCCACAAGAGATGAATTTTATTGTGGAACAGGCCGGAAAGCCTGTTAAGCGAGAATGGTGCAATATCTCAGTTCCTACAGACAACGCAAACCCAGAATTACGACATCTCTTTCAACGCCGTCAAGTTCGGCAACTTGCGGCAGATATCCCCACCGCTGAAAGCCAAATTTCTCAAACAATCTTAAACTCGGCTGATTGTGAGCAAAAATTATCGCCATCAGAGTTTTAAGCTTCAATTCTCGACTCCGCACAATTGCCGATTGCAATAATTTTTGTCCGATTCCGCAGCGTTGGCGATCGGGTGCGACGTAGATGCTAACTTCTGCTGTATGCTGATAAGCGGCGCGTCCGTAGAAAAGCTGAAAACTCAGCCAGCCAACAATATTTTGTTCTGATTCGATTACCCAAATCGGCAAGAAATTAGGGGAGTGTTCTCTGTACCACAGAAGCCGGCTTTCGACTGAGACTGGGTTTAAATCGGCTGTGGCTATTCTGCCTGGTATTGCTGCGTTGTATATTTCGACAATTGCTGGCAAATCGCTTTCTACTGCGTCGCGGATTTTCATAGTTTGGTTGACTGTTAACTGTTGACTGTTAACTGTTGACGGTTGACTGTTAACTGTTAACTAATGACTGTTAACTGTTAACTAATGACTAATGACTAATGACTAATGACTAATGACTAATTAATGACTATTGTACAGTTCCATAATATCGCTGACAGCCATTCTTGAATTTGCTCCCAAAGTCAGCGGCGATGTGTGTCCTCGCTGCAAGTGTTCTGCCGCCGCACAGCCGATCATTGCTGCGTTGTCTGTACAATATTTTAATGGCGGAAACAATACTCGCAAGTTGTGTTTTGCTGCTGCTGCTTGTAAGTGTTTTCGCAGTCCGCTGTTTGCTGCAACTCCGCCGCCGACTACAATAGTGGTAAGCCCGAAATTTAGCGCGCAGTCGATCGCTCTTTTTGTTAAACTCTTAGCTACTGTTTCTTGAAAGCTGGCAGCAATATCATTAATTGTAGACGCAGGCAAGAAGCCTTCGGCACCCAGATAGTTATTTTGTTTTTTGAGTTTCTGCACTAATTGCAAAACTGCTGTTTTCAACCCGCTAAAACTGCTGTCGTAGGGATGGTAGCCGCCACCTGGCAGCGAAATTCTGCCTTCTGGCAGGGGGTATGCTTGGGGATTGCCAAGGGCGGCGAATTTGTCAATCAGTGGCCCGCCGGGATATCCTAGCTGCAACAGTCTCGCGACTTTATCAAAAGCTTCTCCGGCGGCGTCGTCTCGTGTTTGTCCTACAGTTTCGTAAACGCCGCAATCTTTGACGTAAATTAAGCTGGTGTGTCCCCCGGAAACTAACAAACACAAAAACGGTGGCTGCAAGTCGGGTTCGGTAAGGTAAGAAGCGTAGATGTGCCCTTCGAGGTGGTGGACGCCTAAAAAAGGTTTTTGACGGACTATTGCCAAGCTTTTCGCCGCTGTCAGCCCGACTAATAATGCACCTACTAAACCCGGGGCACAAGTCGCTGCAATGCCGTCAATTTCTGACCAACTCAGGTTTGCTTCACAAAGACACTGGGCAATTACCTGATTTAGCATTTCTAGGTGACTCCGCGAAGCCACTTCGGGCACTACTCCGCCGTACTGCTCGTGGATTTTAATTTGCGATGCTACAACATTGCTGCAAACTTGACGATTCTTAACAATTGCTGCTGCTGTTTCGTCACAACTTGTTTCGATTGCGAAAATGGTTGCCATTAACTGGTAATTTTATTTGATAGGTTAGCTATTGCTAGCTTAACTAATTCGGCGCAAGTCCCCCGCTATACCTGTACTCAGGTTATTGTTAAGGGATATTTGCCGCCCGATCGACAGGTAAGGCCATCATCTGATGCAATTAAGGAATATCCTGGCGGTATTGCTAGCTCAGCATTGACCTATGAAAACGCGAATCCCTCATTCCATTGGGCTTTGCCGCATCAATGATGGATACTTTAGACTGTCAACAAACACGGTAATCTGGATTCGCGATCGGCAAGTTGAAATGCTTGTACAAAAACTTATTGTTTTGTAACAAAAGGAAACAATTCCATGCGACGATTGTTTGCTGCAATTTTAGTGTTGAGTGTCTGGATCAGTTTTGCTCCAGTTGCTTCGGCTTACAATTTAGTGCCGTGCAAGGACTCTCCCGAATTCAAGGAACTGGCTAAAAATGCACGTTCAACCAATGGCGACCCGGCATCGGCGAAAGCGCGGTTCGATCGCTATTCTCAAGCTATGTGCGGCCCGGAAGGATACCCGCACTTAATCGTAGACGGCAACTTGAGCAAAGCAGGGGACTTTTTGATTCCTAGCATACTGTTCTTGTATATGGCAGGTTGGATTGGTTGGGTGGGCCGTTCTTATCTGCAAGTTACCAAAAAATCAGCAACCCCAGAGGAAAAAGAGATTATTATCGACGTTCCTTTGGCAATCAAATGTATGCTGAGCGGCGTTTTATGGCCTCTGGCAGCACTCTCATCAATCACCAGTGGTGAAATGTTTGCCAAGGACGACGAAATTACTGTTTCCCCCCGCTAAAATTGGGAAATGGAGAAGATCTAATCGCTAACAGTTAAGTAATTAACGAGAAATTAGCAATTAGCCCTAGACCGATCGGCAATTACCAACTGTCTCGAATTTTCAGGAGCAGAATTCATGCAATACTTTGTCAAGTTTCTTTCGACAGCACCAGTATTGGCTATCCTTTGGATATCTATTCAAGCTGCGGCTTTAATTGAATTTAACCGCTTTTTCCCCGACCTGCTTTTCCATCCGATGCCTTAAGATTTGAGGTAAATTAGGTTGCAAAACCTATGACGGTTGACGGTTGACGGTTGACGGTTGACGGTTGACGGTGGAGGAAAAAGTTGAGAGTTTTGAGTTTTGAGTGATGAGTTACAGGTTAATTTAAAGCTCAAACATCAAAGCTCTCAAACCGTAGAAGTGAGCGCAAGACCAGCGCATAAATGGGAAAAAAACCAAGAATATCAACTAGTTAGTGCTCAAATTAGTTGCCAATGACTAATGACTGATGACTGATGACTAATGACTAATGACTAATGACTAATGACTAATGACTGATGACTAATGACTGATGACTGATGACTAATGACTAATATTGTGAATCGATGAAGTCTTATCTCGCCGCAGCAATTCAAATGACTAGCTTGCCTGACCTGCAAAAAAATTTGGTTCAGGCAGAGGAATTAATCGACCTGGCAGTGCGTCAGGGTGCGGAGTTAGTTTCCTTACCAGAAAATTTCTCGTTTATGGGAGAAGAAGAGGAAAAGATTGCTTATGCAGAGGCGATCGGACTCCAAAGCGAAAAATTCCTCAAAACGATGGCCCAACGGTTCCAGGTAACGATTCTGGGCGGCGGATTTCCAGTGCCGACTTCAGGGGGGAAAGTATACAATACTTGCTTGCTGGTAGACCCAAACGGCACTGAAGTGGCAAGGTACCAAAAAGTACATTTGTTCGATGTGAATGTGCCAGACGGCATTACTTACAGGGAATCGAACACGGTGAAAGCTGGTGAAAATTTGCCATCGGTTTATGTGTCCCCGGAGTTGGGGACGCTGGGACTTTCCGTGTGCTATGACGTGCGGTTCCCGGAAGTGTACAGGCATTTGTCGTACAAGGGGGCTGATATTTTGTTCGTGCCGGCGGCGTTTACGGCTTACACTGGCAAGGATCACTGGAAGGTTTTGCTGCAAGCTAGGGCGATCGAGAATACTTGTTATACGATCGCCCCGGCACAGACTGGACACCACTACGGCCGCCGTCAAACACACGGTCACGCGATGATTGTAGACCCTTGGGGTGCGGTTTTGGCGGATGCTGGAGAGGAACCGGGTGTGGCGATCGCAGAAATTAATCCCTATCGACTAGAACAAGTCCGCCGCCAGATGCCATCGCTGCAACACCGGGTTTTTCTTTGAAGGAATTTTGAGATTAATTAGTCTCAAAATTTCAGTCCCAGTGGGCGGCGCGACCTTTCAAGTTTTTATTCGCTCAAGTAATTGTGTAGGTTCGCAGACAAAAAAACTTAGATCGCGTGCGTGCGATCGACCACAAGAACCCGCTGGGGGCGAATTTATGCCATCTATGACTGAGATTGTCGATCGGGCGTGACTAGGCGCCCCGACAGCTTAATATATTGTTTTTTCCTGGAGATGAACGGCCAATAACTCGCGATAAAATGTCTAAGGCAGGTTCAATGGGCGTGCACTTCTGCTCTCAGGGGAATTGGCGAAAGTAGAATTGCACGAAATGCGTCTTTTTGGAGAAATGAAACACACTCTTTCGGTTTTAGTTGAAGATGAAGCGGGTGTCCTCACTCGAATTGCTGGTTTATTTGCCCGTCGGGGTTTTAATATTGAAAGTCTGGCCGTTGGCCCGGCGGAGCAAGTGGGAGTATCTCGGATTACAATGGTTGTACCCGGAGATGACCAGATTATCGAGCAGTTGACCAAGCAACTGTACAAGTTGATAAACGTGCTAAAAGTTCAGGATATAACGGAAATTCCCTGTGTGGAACGGGAATTGATGTTGCTGAAAGTTAATGCTGCTAGCGGGACGCGATCGGAGATAATTGAGTTATCTCAGATTTTTAGAGCGCGAGTGGTGGATATTGGTGATGATACGCTGACATTGGAAGTAGTGGGAGATCCGGGTAAAATGGTGGCGATCGTCCAGGTTCTGAATAAATTTGGGATTAAGGAAATTGCTCGTACTGGGAAAATTGCCATGACGCGGGAGTCGGGGGTAAATACAGAGTTTCTCAAGTCTTTGGAAGCGAAAGTTTAAGTTAGTTGACGGTTGACAGTTGAGAGTTGACAGTTGAGAGTTGACGGTTGACTGTTGACTGTTAACCTTGAATTAAAGACACTTTTGATGATTATAAGGTGCGAAAGTTTATGGCAGTTCCTAATGAAGTTATAATTTTAATACCAGGTACAAATAATCAAGAAAAAAATGAGTTTCTTGAAATTTTTTGTAGCTCTTTAAGCGAGCAGCTAGAGAGTTTTACTGTTCAAGAAAACGGTGAAATTAAAATAGCAGGACATACAGGAAAAAGATTTTCTATTTATAACCAACAAGAGTTGTACAAAAAAATTGATATTTATGAAGCTTATTACATGGATATATTTGCTAGTAATAAACTGAGTCAAAAAGATGAAAAAACTCAATTTATTAGAGGTGCTGAAGTCTTGATATATTGGTTGATTTCTCCTATTTGGCTGTCCATTAAGGAATCTCCTTCTTTATTTATAAATTTTATTGTTTCTGCTATTTTATTTACAGGTTGGTATTACGGAATTTTAGCAGCTTTTATGATAGCTATGGGACAAACAAATAGTTTTTTGGGCGGGGAATTTCCGGAGGTAGCAAAAAAGATTGGATTTTTTGGGGAAGCAATGAAAGGATGGTCTTTTTGGTTGTTTATTAGTATTTTATCAAGCTTTTTACCTATCAGTTCACTTATTGATATATGTGAATTCTCCGCAGCGTATTTAGGGGAAGATACAGAGGGTAGTAAAATCCGATATAAGACTCGTGGTAGAGTATTAAATCTTCTAGAAGACGTATTAAAGAGCGATAATTATGATAGAGCAACTATATTAGCTTATAGCTTTGGTGTTGCTGTGGGTACAGATACTCTGGCTGATTATCAAAGTGAAAAAACTTTTCGATACATTACTTTAGGGGGAACTTTAAAGGTTTTTTCTTATAAATCTAATGGGGTAGAGACAGAAATAAATAAATGCTTAAACAATGCAACAATAAATACTTGGATAGACTGCTATTCTAATCAAGACTGGGTGGCGGATAAGACTCCGTTACCTAAAGGAAGTTCCTCAGATAAAATTATTTACCAAAAAGTTTATGCAAAATCTTCTTCTTTCCTCCAACGTTTGCTAGGAAAAACTCACATTTGTTATTTTTATGACTCTAGCGTTTGGGAGACTATTATTCGGTAAAAAAATTAACTTCCGCAAGTCTATTATACTAAGTACGGGATGTCCACCACCTTTATCATTCGGCGGTTGAACCGCTGCATAGAGTCAAACGAAGTATGCCGACGCCGACAAGCGAGATCAAGGGGGTATTGAAGCCGGATTTGGTATCCGACTCACTTCCAAAGACAACTAGCGCGCTCTCTGTTGTTAGTCCTAGAAACAGCAAACAGCCAACAGTCAACCGTTAACTAACAAATTACCATTCAGGTTGACTTTCTATCAAAAGTGTGGCGGCGATGCTGTCTACCGGCTTTGAGAAAAAGAATCCTTGCCCGTATTCGCATTGCAGTGCTCTGAGTAAATTAAGCTGTTCGATGGTTTCGATTCCTTCAGCAATTACATCCATGCCTAAATGACTGGCTAAAATTAAAATAGTCTGTACAATAGCTTCGTTTCCTTCATCTTCAGTCATGCGGCTGACAAAAGCTCGATCTATTTTTAAAGCGTCAGTTGGAAAAGTGTGCAGGCGGCTCAAAGAAGAATAGCCAGTGCCGAAATCGTCAATATATAATTGAATTTGTAATTTTTTCAATTCCGCGAGGATAGCGACTGCTGATTCGGCATTATCCATAATGACGCCTTCAGTAATTTCTAACTTTAAAGTGCGGGGGTCAAGCTGAGTTTCTTGTAAAATTTCCCGAATGCGATGGATTAAATCCGGTTGTTTAAATTGTTGATTAGAAAGGTTGACGCTGACAGTCAACGGCGGATTTGCAGGGAATTTTTGGTGCCACTGGTGGATCTGACGGCAAGCCGATCGCATCATCCACCAACCAATAGGTATAATCAATCTAGTTTCTTCAGCTACTAAAATAAACTCGCCGGGAGATACGACACCCCGCTGCGGGTGATACCACCGCAGCAGCGCTTCAAAACCGGTGATTGTACCGCTAGTTAGAGACACGATCGGCTGATAGTAAAGCTGAAATTCCTGGGAGTCTAAAGCGCGCCGCAGGTCGTTTTCCAGTTGCAAAAGGGCGACGGCGCGAGTGTGCATACTTAAGTCAAAAACTTCGTGACGAGCTTTGCCCAATCCCTTAGCATGATACATGGCAGCATCTGCATCTCGAAGCAATTCTTCAGGTCGATCGTACAATATTGCGAAGGGGACATTGGGAACACCAGAGTCGGAAGATAAGCCAGACAAAGAAGTTTCCCCATCGCTATTTCCCTGATTTCCGGGGTTCGACAGTTTGCTGGTTTCCCTTGGAGGCCCAGGAAAACCAGAACAAACAATCCCAATGCTAGCACTGGTAAAAACTTGATACTCGTTAAGGTAAAAAGGCTGTGCCAGTTCCGCTTGCACTCGTTCGGCAATTTGGCTGGCATCCTCGCTGCTTTTGATATTTTCCAGCAAAATAGCAAATTCGTCGCCGCCGAGACGCGCAACCGTATCTCCACCGCGCAAACAGATTCCCAGGCGCTGCGCGATCGCGATCAGCAACCGATCGCCCACTAAATGCCCCAAACTGTCGTTAACAACCTTAAAGCGATCGAGATCGATAAACAGCACCGCAAACAAAACCTCGGGGCGGCGTTTTGAAACCTCGATCGCGTGTCCCAAGCGATCCATAAATAAAGCTCGGTTGGGCAAACCGGTTAGCATATCGTGCAAAGCATCGTGTACTAACTTCTCCTCTGCTATTTTGCGGACGGTGATATCTTCGACAGTGCCTTCGTAGTAAAGCAATTTGTCGCCAGCGCCCCGAACAGCCCGGCCGTTCTCGGAAACCCAGATAGTGGTGCCGTCAGCGCGGTAAACTTGGGACTCGAACTCTGACACAAAACCGTGTTTTTCGATCGCGTCCAAAAACTCGACGCGGCGCTGGGGATCGAGGTAGACTTGGCGGTCGATGTTGCGTATCTTCGCGATCAATTCAGCGGGCGACTCGTAGCCATAAATTCTCGCCAAAGCAGGGTTAGCGCTGAGGTAGCGCCCGTCAGGCGTTGCCTGGAAAATGCCTTCGATCGCATTTTCAAAGATGCTGCGGTATTTCTCTTCGGCCTGTTGCAGCGCGAATTCTGCCTGCTTGCGATCGCTGATATCCGTCAACGTGCCGAGATAGCCCACAACTTCCCCGCTTTTGGCAATTTCTGGCACTGCTTGCCAAAATACCCAGGTGATCGAGTCGCCGTTGCAAAAGCGGTACTCTAACTTACAGGGCAACTTGTCTGTGACAGCGCGATACCATTGGCTCAAAACGCGCGATCGGTCTTCGGGATGTAAACTTTGCGCCCAACCTTCGCCCAGTGCCTTTGCCACAGTCAGTCCCGCCATCTCCAAAAATCGCTCGTTGACGAACAAGCAATCTCCAGCAGGGTCGGCGCGGAAAATCCCGACCGGCAGTATTTTTACCAAGGTGTAATAGCGGTATTCGCTTTCTAGCAGCGCGCTGGCAGCTACTTTAGTCTCCGTGATGTCAAACATTGCGCCTTGAAGGATGACGGACTTGCTTGCTTCATCGCGAACTGCAGTCGCTCGATCGCGGAACCAGACGACTCGGCCGTTGCGGGCGATCGCGCGGTATTCTGAAACCAGCGACCCCTCGCAGAAGATATCTTCTCCATCGGTGAATTTCTGTGAGGCGTTTTCAACTAACACGCGGTCGCGGTCTTCTGGGTGAACGAGTTTCAGCCACAGGTCGGGGTCTGCCCTCCATTCAGCTACTGAATAACCCAGAAAAGTCTCGATTTGCGGGCTGATATAAAGTTTGGCCGCCGTGCGGTTGAGGGGAGAAATGTAGGTGACAGCCGGCATTTGTTCTACAAGGGCGCAGTATTTCGCTTCTACAGTGTACAGTGCTGCTTCTAGGCGCTCCCGCTCTAATTCGGCGGCGGCTCGTCCGGCAAAGATGCTGATAATTAGTCGGAAGTTGGCAAGATGTGCTTCGGGGAGGGGTCGATCGTGGAAAATACAAATAATGCCTAAAGGTTCGCCGTAAGAGTTTTTGAGCAAGACTCCCAGGAAACTGCGCGCACCTGTAACTATCGGTCTGCGGTCTTCTGGAAAGGTTTCCAGGAGGCCGTCGGGACAGCAGTACATTCCCCGATCGATCGCCAGCGCTTCGGGAGTATTGGCGGTGTCGCACTCAAAATTTGGCTGCCACTGTCCGTTGCTCCAAAAACTGAGAACTTGTAATCTATCGAGAGCAGCACCCGCGCCTGCCTCCGACTTAATCGATTTGGCAGCGACGGCGCTGCAAACTCCGAGTGCTGAGGCTAAGTGGCGAACTAAGGCATCAAATAAATCTGCTCCCCCCGGCGAATCAGTACCTGCTAGGATTTCGCCGAGCAAGTCTTCCTCTAATTGCGCGCCAGCAGTGACTTTGGGAGGATTGTCGGCATTCGGGCGATCGCTCAAAACCCCCATCGCACCCGAAATGCTCCGACTTAGGGTTTTGATGCTTAAGGGCCCGGCAAGAGGCGAAGAATTCACAGTTGGGCGCTGTTGCTTGGCGAAGAATAGAGCGCGGCCAATATCTAAAACTTGACCCAAGAACTTGTCAGTTGGCGGCCACAGATTTGAGTTGGGGAAAATCCCAAAGTTTTTCCGAATTTTCAATCTCGCAGATAAATCCTCGGGGTTTAATTCTGCCGACGGCCGTTTCTCTGGGGCCAGAGGGAGACTGGGGGGTCTTCGCTGCCACTTGAGATAAATCGCGGACCCCAAGGCTAAAGTCGCCGATAATCCCAGAAGATATGCAAGAATCTCAAAGTAAAAAAATAAATCTAGATCGAACATCGATTAGCACCGCTCGACAATTTTTGTATTTATTCTGAAGCCAATCTATGTGAACCGGACGCTCATTGCTAGGCGATAGAGCGCGGGCTTCGGGCTTCAAAGACAACCGCCTCAGATACGGAAGACTTCCGAAGAACATCAGGTCTTACATTGCCTCCACTGGCATTCGCGCTGGTTGCCAACGCTAATATACGTAAGCCTTCATGGAGAATATTGATAGCTGCGTTTACATCTCGATCGTGCTTTTCCTGAAATTTGGAACAAGTCCAGCTCCCCACATTAAGAGGCAAGCTACCTACCTGATTGAGGTCTACATGACAAATCTTACTTAATCGAAAGAACCGCCCCATTTCTAGGTAGGTCTTCCCATTTTTTTGAGCCTTGTATTTTAGTTGTCGGGTGAATTCTGACCAACCACAATCGCTAATTGCTTTGGCTAAACAGTGATTCTTCACCATGTTCTTGACTGCCAAATTCTCGACGACTATGACTTGGTTGTCGTTCACAAGTTTGCGAGATAACTTATGCTGGAAGTCTTTACGAGTATTGGCGATCCGCTCATGGACTCGTGCCAGAATCCGTCTTGCTTTCCCCCGACGCTTTGACCCTTTTTCTTTGCGTGAAAGCGAATGCTGCTTACGCTTGAGGTTTTTCTCACGATCCTTGATGGCTTTGGGATTGTCAAACTTGAAGCCGTCAGAAATGATAGCAAAATGGGTTGGCCCCACATCAATCCCTACTGCCTTACCCTCTGAGCTAATTTCTAATTGAGGCAGTCCATCATCAAACAAGAGAGAAGCGTAATACTTCCCTGTCTTGCCCACGCTGATAGTGACTGTTTTCAACTTTCCTTCAAACGTCCGATGCAATTTTGCCTTGACCTCCCCAATCTTGGGAATCTTCAATACATCATCTATTGACATACTCCCCGGCGTTTGCGCACGGGGATTCTAGGGTCAAACAGCAATTGCAGGCATAGCCTGTCTGACATCGCCTAACCTAACCGTTGATGCCCCAACAGCTTGAATGTTCAAGGCGGCATTTTCATCGCTTCCATTAATAGATTGACACGACGGCCAACGCCACTCTCTAACAGATATATCTAGGCTTTCGAGAACATGACCGCAATCGGAGCAGGTCTTGCTCGACGAATACCATCGCCCGATGAAAATAACTTGTTTGCCTTTTTTAGTGGCAATCCATTGGAGAACTTGTAGAAACTCTCCGAATGCCAGGTCTGATATTTTGCGACCCCAAAGACGCTGCATCCCTTTGAGATTGAGTGTCTCGAAGCACAGCATATCAAATTTGTCTGTCAATTCATGTGCCATTTTCCAGAACCAATCACAGCGGCGATTTGCCACATCCTCATGCTTGCGAACAATGTTTTTTCTAGCACGTTCTCGGTTTGCCGATTCTTTCCGTTTCTGAAAATGCTGACGACTTGCTGTTTTAATGGCGTTAATGGATTGCTTCAGCAATTGCGGTAATTCGATTTTTGTTCCATCCGAGATAGTGAGAAATGTTTTCCCACCAAAGTCAAAACCAGCGATTTTACCCGTCTTGAATTTGGCTTCAGGTTCCCTTACATCGTCAACAACCACAATCATCAACAACTCGCCTAATGCGGTTCGCTTAATGGTTAAGGTTTTGACCGTTTCCTGAATCTCTCTAGAATTCCAATACTGATACACGCGATTGGCAATGTTGACCCTGGTGCCACCGATAAACTTATATCCGGCTGGCTTCAGGGTCAATGAATTGTATTTCTTGATTTTTTTGAATCCGGGGGGCGAGACTCCTTTTTTGTGATGCTTGAAAAACAGTAGATACGCCCTTTCAATGCGTTGGCAAAATTCTTGGACTGCTTGCGAACCGACGGTTTGCCAAAACGGCTTACGTTTTCGCAATTTCACCCTGTGGCTCTGAAGCTTAGCACAATTCAACTGGTTGCCATACATCCGATAGTACCGACGATGGAGGGCAATGCAATGGTTGTAGATTACCCCGGCAGCATTTATTGACCGCTTGAGGTATCTATTTCGCTGATGATTGTAGAGCTTGAACTTCAGAGTTTTCATGTTAATTATGGTAGCAGAGATGGCTAATCATTGGCTACCCATCTATAAAGAAAAGATTGAGTCTTCCTGTTGACTCAGAAAGGCTTAAAAAGCTCAGAAGAATTGCCAAACTGAAAAATAAAACCCTGACTCAATCCATCGAGGAATGGATTGATAAACTGAAAAAAGAAAAGCCGTCAAGGGAAGGACGGGGCTTTAGACCCATTATTTGCGGTAACTTGACGTTTTGAGGATATTGAATGGACTGCTTGTCATCTGTCTTCCCCCTTGGAGACTCCCGCTGTACCTGTACCCAGGTCAGCGGTGAGAGTCCAAGGGGGGCAATGTCTATGCTCCATACGAATAACCATCCTTTCTGTGAATAATTGAACAATATTTGTAGCTAATTCCCGACACCAATTCGGATGCGGAAATATTGAATGAGCCACTCGTTCTTACAGCAACACGTCCAACGTATGTACCAATTTTTTTGCCAGAGGTAACGACTGCTTTGACAATATCTCCCGTTTGAAACCCTTTAACAAACTTAAACCGGGAAAGCGAGATGGAAAGCCAAATTTGTCGGTACGGCACATTTGACGTGTCCCGTGACCAGTTGCTTCGATCGATAGTGGCTTGTTTGTTAAAATCTTCAACGACTCAACCTTTCCGACACAAGCTGCGTCTAGCCAGTGAGTTTTAGCTAAATTTAGTCGAGTACGGTTGAATTTAGTCAAGCCGCCACTGCCAGTAGAAACAGGCAAGCCAGTTGTACGGAGTCGATTAAATAATGCCCAGCGAGTCGAATTGACTGCTGCTGCGTCTTTTAATGGACGTTTTGCTTGAGATAGAATCCGCTTCAAAATCTCTAGTTTTTTAGACAAGAATTGCTCAACATCTTGAGTACCTTTCTTTTTGTTGCAAGCGTCGCAAGCAAGACAAAGATTAGAAATGCGATTAGATCCGCCTTTGGCTTTGGGATGAATATGTTCGACTTGTAATGGTGTATTGGTAACGCCACAGTAAGCGCACGTTCTATCCCATTTATTGAGCAAATATTCGCGGATCTCGTAACCATGTAAAACGCCTTGTTGATACTCGATTCCAGAAATTTCTGGGTTTTCTAGCTGTTGTAAGTCAAATCGCACAAGTTCTTGAGTAATAGAAGCAATAGGAGCGACTTTCGTCAATCTAGTTACCCAGGTTAGAGTTGTTTCAACACGATGTTGTAGGCTTGGAGCTAGCCACCCTTTAGGGCGAGTTCTATTTAAAAATTTAGCTTTCCGATAGCGGGTCTGGCGATTTCTCCGGACTCTACGCAATGAACAACGAGATTCTAGACTAGCTTTGATAGCTTGACCTCGGTGAGTTAATTCTGCACCAAAGATTACATCCTCTCCTTGCACTAATGCGATTCCAGTAGTTTTGGACCCCGGGTCTAATTTAAGAGTGATTGGTTTTTGGGGTGCTATTACCTCTACTTTGAGAATGAGTGTGAATGGATACCTTTTAAAAACAGCAGCTTTGCCATTGCTTAGCAATTTACGAGCTAGTCCTGGGCGGATTGGATTGAGCGGTCTTTTTTGGGTATCAAGTACAAAAACTAAATTAGACATTGAAGTCCTCCCTTGCGGGGTAATGTTTGCTTCGTCAATGTTTAAGGTCGGTAACTATATCAAAAGCACTGGCTTAACCCTTACACCTGTTTAACTTCTGATTTCTAGGGCCGAAAACTAGCACGCATCTTCGGGTAGGTACTTGAACACTTGCCTTAAACGTAGTGGGCGAACCACGCTTGACTGGTCAACTAGGCAATTTCTGTGCCCGCACCGTATCGGTAATCCGATGGGTGCCGGGTGATTGACGCTTGCTCTTGAATTTTGGGTAAGATGCGCGACCTTCAAAGAAATTGACAAAGGCTCTGGAAAGATTGAGAGAGACACTTTGCAGCACTTGGCTGTAAGTTTCACCCAACCACTCCTCTTCCTTCTTGAGAGAGGGCAAACGAGTGTTCATCCCAATCTGCGATCGGCCTTTAACCGTCTCTTTGTACAGCTCGTTCGTTGCGTTGAGTGAATTATTCCAGAACCATCTTGCACAGCCAAACGCTTTCGATAGCGATTCTTTCTGCTCAACAGTCCGATAAATTCGTACCTTGACAACGTTTTTCATAAGAAACATTCGGTAAGTGGGTTCCGAGCGTGCCTTGGGCCCGCTCGTGGGAAACGACTCGGCGGTTTCAACCGCCTTGAATCCCCTTGCGGGGTTCCAGAGGTATGGTTGCCTCTGGGGTGAGGTATGGTTGCCTCAATCTCCTTTTGGGGGTAATGTTCGCGAAGCCAAGGTTATCTGGGCTTGTCACGCTTACAGCACTGTCGAGCGTGACTTTAAGACTGTTTAACTGTAAACAACAGAGCCCAAAACTAGCGTCGCATTGGACGGTGTTATGACCCCAATAACGTAGTCAGTGAAGACTTAGGCTGGTCAATACAGCTTGCTCGATCGCTCTAACAAGCTCAGTGGCTTTAGCCCGCTCGTTACTGACTCTCTCAGTTAATCATAAATATTATCTATTGCAAGCTGTGGTGCCACACATATAATTGGCTTTTTCCTCCGCCTCCCCGAACCTCGCCTTCGGCATTTGTCACAGAAGAGTCGTCAACAGCCCTGTTTTCATCCCGACGATCGCCCGTTTCGGGTACAGCGCGGGACGAACCGCGAGTAAGTTACAAATCACTAAGTATCGTCACGGATGGGTAACGAATACAAGGTAGGATCTCCGTGAAAGCGATAAGAGAATTAACACCCGTGATGAAAGCAATCGTTTTTGAAACCCCCGGAAGCCCGTCGGTATTGAAACTGCAAGATATCCCGGCCCCTAGTATACAAACAGAAACAGAAGTTTTGGTGCGGTTGCGAGCGGCGGGTATCAATCCGATAGATACTAAGTTGCGATCGCGCGGCACTTTTTACCCCGAGAAAACTCCTCACGTTTTGGGGTGCGACGGTGCTGGTGTCGTAGAGGCTGTGGGTGCGGGCGTGCAAAGTTTCCAAGTGGGAGACGAGGTTTTTTTCTGCAATGGCGGTATGGGCGGGTCGAGGGGTACTTATGCTGAGTTTGCCGTTGTAGACCAAGGCTTTCTCGCCATCAAGCCTGCTGCTTTAAGTTTTGCTGAGGCGGCCGCGGCACCGTTAGTTTTAATTACAGCATGGGAATCGCTGTACGATCGAGGGCGCTTGCAAGCCGGGCAAACAGTGCTGATTCAAGCTGGTGCCGGCGGTGTCGGTCACGTCGCGGTACAGTTGGCGAAGTTGCAGGGTGCTGAGGTTTGCACTACTGTTAGTTCTGAGGAAAAAGCCAATTTTGTCAAGCAGTTAGGTGCAGATTCAGTTATTTTATACAAAAATACTGATGTTGTCGATGAAGTTTTGACTTGGACTCAAGGACAAGGAGTTGACTTGGCTTTCGATACAGTCGGGGGAGAAACTTTTTACCAAACTATTCCGGCTGTGAAGATTTATGGAGATTTGGTAACTATTTTGGAACCCGATCCGGTTTTGGGCAATTTGAAAACAGCGAGAACGCGCAATCTGCGAATTAGTCTGGAATTAATGTTAACACCGATGCTGCAAAGTTTGGTGGAGGAACAGGAACAGCAGGCTCATATTTTGCAGCAGTGTGCTCGTTTGTGCGATCGCAATTTGCTCAAAATTCACGTCAGCCAAACTTTCCCTCTCGAACAAGCTCAAGCCGCTCACGAACTGTTAGAAACAGGCTCAGTAACCGGTAAATTAGTTTTGCTAATTTCCTAAATCTCCTACTCAATCTAGTAGCTTCGGTATAGTGTCCAGTTATGGAGGTAGAAACCGGATCCGAGGCCATTTATCCTGGTTAAGAAACCCGGTTTCTTGAGTTTTTGTGCGTAAGTTGCTTTTAACGCCAACCGGCAATTGCTTTTGGAAACGCCGCCAGAAATTGAGAAGTCTTTTTTAACGAATAAGAAGGAGGATGAAAACTTGAATAAGTTGGCGTTCGTTTTTTTGTCTCGTGTTTAAAAAACGCTGGGTGGGCGATTGGGATTGCGGCTACACAAACAAAACCCGACGATAGCGGGTTGAAGCAGTTGCTGAGTGATTTCAATCGCCCTGTGATTTCCGAGTCAGTTCCCAATCAGGAATGAGTGATTTTTGACGGTGGTGAAGAGCTTGATTTCTGATATATTTAGCTACACTGCCGATCGCATCATGGCTAACGGTAAATGCTCCCTAGCTGCCTTGCCATTTGAAAAGTTCACCCGGTTTAATCTGGTGGGTGTCCAAATGAAAAGAACTGCCCTTGACTTGCTCAATCATATCAGCTACCCCCAAAGCCGTCCGAAAACCTGTTAAGCTGTCACGCATTTAAATTGCATATTCAGGGCGGGCTAGACGGCCCACCCCACAAGACACCGAATTGTTTGTTGACATTCTATTTAAATGTCGCAACAGCTTAACAGGTGAATGTGATATTCTATACCGCCAACGGTAATCACCGTGCATCCCAATTTCTGGCATTTTGCAATAATTGCTGTATAGATTACTTGCTGAATATCAGGAGTAATCAAAGACAATCTATGCCAAGTTGCTCAAACAAAATGGATATACAGCGTATCCCAGGTTTATGAAGCAGCTTTAGACACGGGCGGGCAAGAGTGTCCCTACGGAGATCGATCGATAGGTTGGTGTACTTTATAAACCTGCAATCTGCTGTATAACTGCGTGAAATTGTCTCTCATTCCTCTTAAACTGTGTGTAATTTGCCTTCAACCCGCTATGGTCTGGTTTTGTTTGTGTGCCCGTAAACTTCGCGGTTCCTAACCGCCCGGACTTGTAACCGCCTTCTAAATTTCTTCAACCCGCTATCGTCGGATTTTGTTTGTGTAGGCGGGGTTTCTAATCGCCCGGAATTCTACCGCCCGGAGTTATTTAAGTCGTATACTCCGCATTAATCTTCACGTAGTCGTAACTCAAATCGCATCCCCAAGCTTTCGCAAAACCGCTGCCATTCCCGACACTAATCTGAATTAAAACCGTATCAGCCTTCAAATATTCCCCCTCCGCAGCCGCTTTCATATAATTACTCGCAGCAGCGCGATCGAACTCCTTCGGTTGCCCGTTTTCCAGCATCAAAAAATCCCCTAATTGAATCCGCAAATTCTCTTGATCGAAAGGTACACCAGCGCGCCCAGCCGCCGCCGCAATTCTCCCCCAATTCGGATCGCGTCCGAAAATAGCAGCTTTCACCAAAGAAGAACCGACAATTGTTTTGGCAATTTTACTCGCAGAAACTTCATCCAGCGCGCCGCTAACTTGCACTTCCACCAAACAAGTTGCACCTTCGCCGTCACGGGCGATCGCCTTTGCCAAATGCACGCAAACGGATGTCAGCATCGCCTCTAGTTTTTCAGCATCCGCCCCCATTTCTGTAATTGCTGGCGTGCGGGATTGACCGTTCGCCAAAGCAATTAGCGAGTCGTTGGTACTGGTATCTCCGTCAACAGTAATTTGATTGAAACTTCTGTTAGCCGCCCGACTCACCATTTCTTGCCACAAATGCGACGACACTGCTGCATCGCAAGTTACAAATGCTAGCATTGTTGCCATATTCGGGTGAATCATTCCCGAACCTTTGCAAATGCCGCCGATACGCACGGGCCGATCGCCAAAAATGGTTTCCAGGGCGATCGTTTTCGGCACTAAATCTGTCGTACAAATAGCCTTAGCAGCCGCATCGGAACCAGTTGCCGATGCCTCAGCAACTAATCGCGGAATCGCCGCCCTCAGCGGATCCATTTTAATCCGCTGTCCGATGACGCCAGTGGAGGCCAAAAGAATTGATTCTGGAGGAATATTCAGCTCTTTTCCCAACAAATTGGCACTTTCGAGGGCATCTGTCCAACCTTGCTCGCCAGTAGCAGCATTAGCTTGTCCCGCATTGCACAAAATTGCTTTCGCGCTAGATTTAGCTTGCAAACGCTGGCGGCAGTAGTCCACGCAAGCAGCCCGGACAGTGGATGTGGTGAAGACTCCCGCGGCGATCGCGTCCACCTCTGACAAAATTAAACTTAAATCCGGCAAGCCTGAAGGCTTCAAACCCGCTGTAATTCCCGATGCTAGATACCCTCTGGGTGCTGTAACTCCGCCGCCAATTTCTTTCCAGTCCGACATCATGACCTCCCTAGTAGCCTTCAATCTGCTGAAAGGGGATTATACCATTTTAGATTTTAGATTTTAGATTTTAGATTTTAGACTTCGGCGTGAGCGCTCAGTCGAACGATTTTAGATTTTAGATTCCCCATTCTTTTGGGCCCCATTTCCCATTCCCCATTCCCCATCCCCAATTCCCCATAAAACTAATCGCGGCTTCCTATCGAGAGTTAGAACTCAAGAAGAAGTCGCGACGGTTTTGTAACTGACACTATTAATTTTTAGCTGGCAAACAACAAACTCGATTCAACTATCTCGCCGTTGAAAAAACGAGTTATTTGCGATCGATACTAGCTTGAGAACCAGCATCTAAACCAACTTCAGCAGCAACACGGCTCAGCATGGATTCCTGACGGTTTTTGACGACGTGTTGGTGGCGCATCATCAGGTTGCGGGCTTGTTCTTGAGTTGACATAACTGGTTTCTCCAAATATAGGTAATAAATTCGTAGGCAATTCGGCAATTGGAGCTTGCCCTAGCTCATGGTGGCGTTGCTGCGATCGTAACTTGCTTGAAGGCTGGGCTGCGGTTTGCCTTGAATGTGACCCCAGTAGTGGGTATCTTCCATCCCGACTTCGGTGGCGGTGCGGTTGAGCATGGATTGCTGCCGGTTCTTCACCATGTGGTGGTGGCGCATCATCAGAGAGCGAGCTTGATTTTCGGTAGACATATGGAGTTCCTCGGTATTCTTTAGATTAATGTTGGGCTGGTTTTTTCTTCCTTTCTCTAACTATAACAGACAATTCTGTATCTAAAGCTACCAAATTAAAAATGTTACAAAAATTTACAATTTGGTAATGGGGCGAGAAGGTCGATCGAGGTTGCAGGGAGTGCGATCGGGGGCAAGGCTGGTTGATTCAGACTCAACCTCAGAGGCTGTAAAAGTGGCAAAGGATACCAACTTAGGCTAATCGCCTGACCGTAAACGGCCGTGAAACCCTTTGCCCATCTGGTAGACCGAAAGAGAGAACCTGTGCGATCGCTTCACGTTCAGGAGCACTTGCTGCTGTGACCACCACGCGCAGCACTAAGTCGAAGGTATCAAGGGCAGTGTGGCGTTTTCGACCCTTGGTGCATGAAGGCTTTGTCAAACCCGACCCTCTAATGAACCCTCGTTGCAGTCGCAATACTTTGACCAAAAATAATGGGACACAAGCCCCTTCTTCAGTGGACGGCTTTCTGTTAACTGTCTTAGTATATTGATGTAGAGGTTTTCCAGGTCAAATGTTTGTCAAGGAGTTTAAAGCGAAAGGGAAAACAACTCAATATTCAGCGATAGACGAGGCGATTAAAACTGCTCAATTTGTCCGCAACAAGTGTGTCCGTTTTTGGATGGTTGACACTCCCCTGGCTGAAGCCGAGGGGATTCTTAATTCAGCGACTGACCTTAAAATGTTCTGTCCTTACGGCAATACTTAAACCTTTCAACCGTGGGGATACCACCAATTGACGAGCCTAATTCAGAAGCATCCCAGCGGGTCTATCTCCAAAAGCGTACTAGGATATTTCCCTAGAGTTTGGGTATGCCCTACCCTACTTAACAATTCGAGCGTGAAAAAGTTTATTTGCTGGATTGAAACCTACATTTTCGGTTTCGACTGTTTATAGTGTTTTCGTCGCACTTTGTCCCCCAGTTTATGCCTAAAAGTGTGTCTCATGTCCTGTTTCACGATGGCAAGGGAGTTTAACCCTGACTGTTTCAGTTTACCATACTGTCCCGTTTTGTCCAAAGCTTTTTAAGGAAGTTTTTTGAATTAAAAAGATTGGATTTTGGGTTCATGACTGAGGTAAAGAGAACAGGCAGGATAAATCCTGCAACGCCCTTTCATCCCCGGACTGAAGTCACGGGGTTTTCAGGGTATTCCTTATAACCGTAGCGGTCAATCCTGCCTACACTTCCCAGCAATGCTCTAACTGCGGTGCAACAGTCAAAAAGTCTCTATCTATGAGAACTCACGCCTGTGGGTGTGGATTCGTTCTAGACAGAGACTGGAATGCTGCTAAGCTGTTGCGGCATTTAAATAGAATGTCAACAAACAATTCGGTGTCTTGTGGGGTGGGCGTCTCGCCCGCCCTGAATATGCAATTTAAATGCGTGACAGCTTATCAACATCGTGAAATTAGCCTTGAGTACCGTGGGGCACACGGGAACTTGGGTCAAAGACCCGAACGCTTCGGGAGATTCGACCTCTACTCTGGTTGGAGCAATCCAGTCGCAAGCAAGTTGGGTCTATGAACGAAGAATCCTATCGCCTTTAGGCATGGGAGTGTCAAACGAATGCTACTCGGCGACTTCCGCTTCCGCTTCAGCTTCAGGTGCATCTGGCACATCTTGCTTGATCGTCAAATAGCGAATCACTTCTTCGCTCAGACGCATCGCGCGCTCCAGGGTAAAAATTGCAGCGCCCGGAGCTGTATAGTTCATTTGAACGTATACTCCGTCTCGGTGCTTGCCGATTTCGTAAGCCAAACGGCGCTTGCCGCGATGCTGAGTTTCGATGTTTTCAGCACCTTGATCGCGCAAAATAGTTTGATATTTAGCGATCGCCTGGTCTGTCATTTCCTCACCCAAATCAGGGCGCAGAATGTACATAGTTTCGTAAATAAACGGTTTCATGGCAATAATCCCCTTATGGACAACAAGGCTTCTCACGAAGCAAGGACTTATTATCATATCCCAACAATGAACAATCTCAAAACCAAAAAACCAAATTCCCCAAACAACACTCCCTCGCGGTGGAAGACCCTGTGGACGTACAGCATCATGAGCGCGATCGCACTTTTAATGCTGTTTCCCCTGCTGTGGCTTCTGAGTACCTCCCTCAAATCCCCCACCGAAAACATCTTTCAATTTCCCCCGCAACTGTGGCCGCAACACCCAACCCTCGAAAACTTCATCAAAGTTTGGCAAACCAACCCCTTCGCCCGCTACCTGTTCAACAGCACCCTGATTGCCGCCCTCACAGTTAGCATCAACGTTTTCTTTTGCGCCCTCGCCGCTTACCCCTTAGCCAGACTTAACTTTCGCGGCCGCGAAGCCATCTTAATCACAATCGTTTCCACAATCATGATTCCCTTCCAAATAGTCATGATTCCCCTATACATATTGACAGTACAACTCGGACTAAAAAATAGTTATTTAGGCGTAATCTTTCCCGGACTAGCCTCAGCCTTCGGCATATTTTTATTGCGACAAGCCTTCCTAGCAGTTCCCAAAGAACTAGAAGAAGCCGCCCGCATCGACGGCTGTAAAGAATTAGGCATTTGGTGGCACGTCATGATTCCCGCAATTAAGCCAGCTTTAGTCACTTTAGGAATTTTCGTATTTATCGGTTCTTGGAGCGACTTTCTGTGGCCGCTGCTAGTTTTAGACAGGCCGGAATATTACACTTTACCTTTAGGCGTAGCCAATTTAGCGGGGACATTTTCCTTAGATTGGCGTTTAGTTGCGGCGGGTTCCATTATTTCTATTGTTCCAGTTTTAGGACTATTTTTGCTCTTGCAAAAATACATTGTGCCAACAGAAACCGCCGCCGGAGTCAAAGGATAGAATCAACACAAAAAATCGGCGTTTATCCGCGTTTATCGGCGGTTAAAAATTAAAATCTTTTGAACTCACAACTCACAAAATTTATTTTTTATGTACGAACTGCCAGACATCCGCTGGATTATCGATCGCGCTGCGGTCGTAGATATAGCAACCGCCAAGACGGTTAGGACGTTGTTAATAGCTGAAACGATTGATTTTATTGCTTCTTCCTTCTTCCTTCTTCCTTCTTCCTTCTTCCTTCTGCGATACGATCGTAGCATTTGCCAATGCGATCGATGCCCAAGACTGGCAAAAACTGCGATCGCATCTAGCAGAGGAAATAGATATCGACTATTCAGAATTTCGAGGTGAAACCCCCCGACGAGTAACCGCAGAAGAATACATAAAACAGCGGGTAGAAGGTCTTGCCGGTTTGCGAACGCTGCACGTCAGCACAAATCACGAGGTAACTATTAAAAGGGATGCTGCCAAATGTAAGTCTGTGTACCGCATTTATCGACTTGACCCCGATCGCGAATCGGGACAGAATCGGCTGGATACAGGAGGTAACTATGTTCACTCCTTGATTCAAACAGACAGACATTGGCCGATCGCAGGAATCAAGCAAACTGTGGTAATTGTCAGCGGCAACACTCAAGTGCATGGCGCTTTGCGGGACAGATCGCAATAAAATCTAATCCACAACTGAAATTCCCTCCTATTTTTCCTAACTCAAAATTTCCTGCTACCTGGGAGTAAAAACTGCGCTAGGATAAGCAATCCGCTTGTGATTGAACTGTTCCCAAACCCGCACAAAAATCTCCGCGATTACAGACATATCCTCCCGAGTCAAACCCGAATCGAGCAACTGATTATCCTGCCAGCGAGCCCTCAAAATCCGATTAACCATATTCAAAGCCTCTTCATGAGTAGCATCCTTGAGCGATCGCAAAGCAGCCTCGCAAGAATCCGCCAGCATCAGAATCCCCGTTTCCCGCGACTGGGGAATCGGCCCGTCATAGCGAAAATCCTCCTCCCTCACTTGGCGACTTGGGATTGTTAACTTTGAATTATCAGCATCTGGCAAAGCAATCTTTAAATCTTCTCGTTCTTTTGCAGCAATTTGCTGCGCTTGGTGGTAGAAATAAGCAATCAACATTGTACCTTGGTGCTCGGGAATAAACGCCTGAATTGCCTTCGGCAATCGATGCTTCCGCGCCATCACCAGCCCCTCGGTAACGTGCTTTTTAATAATGTCCGCGCTCGTCCAAGGGTTATTAATTTCATCGTGTTTGTTGGCCCCGCCCATTTGATTTTCACAAAATCCGAGCGGGTCGTGCATTTTTCCAATATCGTGGTATAATGTGCCAGTTCTGACCAGCTCAACATTGCAGCCGATTTCCCGGGCCGCAGCCTCCGCCAAACTAGCCACAAACAGCGTGTGCTGAAAAGTCCCCGGAGCCTCGGCAGCCAACTTCTTCAACAGCGGGCGGTTGGGATTGGCAAGTTCTGCCAGCCGGATCGGCGTAATCAAGTCAAAAACGTGTTCCAAATAAGGGCTGATGCCGATCGCCACAACGCTCCAAGCCAAACCGGCCAAACTTTGCGCGGCCACCGTACCGAGTACCACGTACCAAATCGCACCGGCAGCCGCGCTGGCAATCAGAGTCCCCACCAGATAAACCGTGCCCTGAGTCAAGCCGACACCCACGCCCAAAAGAGCCAATTCCTCGCGCGAGCGCAGCCGCCCGGCCATAAAAGCGCCCAGCAATCCGCCCGCCCCGCTAGCCACCAAATGAATCAACTCCACATTTAAGCCAACGGGCAGCAGCGCCGACAGCAGGCCCACCACCGTCACTCCCACCGCCGAACCGTAGAAGCCGCCCGCTAAAATCCCGATCGCGGGCAAACTCGTCCAAGGTAGCCCCAAACTCACCAGCACCGGCGCGCTCAAAGTCAGCAGCAGCAATAGCAAATGATCTCTCCGGCGCAAGCGGTAGTGCCTTTCCACCAGCAGTACGATCGCAATTGCCCCCGCGACTAAACAAACAAAACCCGCCAGCCCCAGCCAATTCACCCCCCGCCGGCTCAAACCAAAATAGTCGAGCAACACGAAATCTTGCTGCGCGATTTCTTTTCCTTCTGCAACAATTATGTCGCCCTGCTCTACTGCGATCATCACCGGTTTGACGTTTTGCGCCGCTAATTCAGCTAGCTGTTTGGTTTCCTCGGGATCTCTCACCAGATTTGGGTGCAAAATCGCTGTTAAACCCTCAATCGCCAAAGCTTGGGACTCTAACGGCACTTCATCTGCAACTTGCAGCTTCACAGCTTCTTTCAAAATCTCTTTTGGCAAGCCCTGCGGGATACCTTGAGCCACCATCCTTTTTGCCGCCCGACTCATACCCGTTTGGGTTTTCTGCCAAGCTGCATCCGACAAATCAAACAGCGAAGTATCGTAAATCTGTCCGAGCCCGGAAACCGACGGTTGTCCCAGCGCCTCCACAGCATTGAGATAGCGCCGGCGAGCCGAGGAAATAGTGTCTGTCAGGCTTTGAAAGTCTGCTGCCGGGACCTCACGGCTGTAAGCTTGCAGTTGAGCGACAGCATCCTGCTGAGACTTGTTCTGAGTCTGCGCAGCAATTGCGGGGGAATCCAAACTCAACCGCTCGTCCGTTGCACTGTGGTCCCCCGCTTGCGCCAAAATCGATCGCCACTCCCACTCGGGACAGCCCCGCAAGTAAACCTGAGCCGCATTTGAGAGGACCGAGAGACTCGCAAACGGAAACGGCCCTACCGCCTGTCGCAGCTCGCTTCCCTGCTGCAAAAATTGTTGTAATTCTTGATAAATTTGTCGATCGACTGCAGGATCGAGCATTAATATCGCTACAGCCCCGATCCGCGCTGCTTTCCGCTGTTCTTCAGTAGTTTTGTAATCCGGGATGCTAGCACTAGCAGGAGCCTTAATCGTCTGAGGAGCTTTCGTCCCCACATCCAGTTTCGGCTGGTTGTAGAAGCGGTGACCCAGAGTGCTGCTTAGGGAAACTACCGCTACGAGCGCCAACAAAGGGGAACGAGCTTGATTTTTGAGGCTTGATTTTGAGGTTTTACTTGTAAATCTCGTAAAAGTCTCGGGCAGAACCCATTTCTGGCGCGACAAACGGCTCAGGAGAGGCCCGCCAGCGCGTGAGGTATGTGCTTTGCTGCCGCCATTTTGCACTTTAGCAATGTGTTGGCGCAGTGAGCGCGCAGCGCCTAGCTGCTCAATCTGCCGCATCAATGAGGAGAGCGTATTCATTTGTGTTGAAGATATATCACTGTTATCCAGCAGCTTTGTCAGAAATTCTGACTCTGCATCTTGATTGAGTTTATCCGAACAACCGTGGCTGAATATTCAACCGTTACATAAGACCTACTCACAACTACTCATAACTAGACAAATCTACTCAGTAGTATTGTGAAACTTACTTCCTGCTTCATTCTGGCGGTGTCGGCACTAACCAGTCCACAGGCACGAGCCCCGTCTAACTGACGGTTTTTGACAAATTAATCGCTGCATTTAAATCACGGTCAATAACAAAACCGCAATGACCGCATTCAAACACTCGCTCAGAAAGTCCGAGTGTTTCTTTTTTGGTGGAGCAATTAGAGCAAGTTTTGCGGGATGGAAACCATCGGTCAACTACTACAAGTTTTGAGCCATATAACTTGCACTTGTAGGTCAATTGGCGTCGGAATTCAAAGAAACCCATATCAGCAATAGAGGCAGCAAGTTTATGCAACGCCATCATCCCGGACACATTGAGGTCTTCGATCGCTACTGTGCCGTGGTTTTTGGCAAGCAATACCGTTAACTTGTGCAACGTATTTTTGCGAATGTTAGCTATTTTTATGTGCAATCTCGCTATCTTAAGCTGTGCCTTTTTCCCATTGCGTGAGCCGATAGTTTTATGGCGATTGAGCCACTGCATTCTTGACAACTTGGCTGCGTACTTTTTGTAGGATTTTGCTCCGACCATCACTTCACCTGTTGAAAGAGTAGCTAATGCTTTAATGCCGAGGTCAACTCCCACAATACTTGTTTGGCATGACTCTTGCTGTTCTACGTCA
>NZ_JAUBTO010000119.1:0-27202 GCF_036702495.1 Microcoleus sp. C2D2
AATTGATGGGACGGGCTCTTCGGCCCATCCCACAAGAAAAAATAACTCTTGTGGGATGGGCCGAAGAGCCCGTCCTAATTATTTTTGCAAGAGGTATAATATCAATTCCGGCAGTAAGGTCCGAATGATATCAAATCCGCGCCCAGAAAGTCGGGCGTAAAGTCTCATCAAGCTCGCAACTAATAATTCGCGCAATTTTCATTTTTTTGATTCACAGTCAACAGTCAACAGTCAACAGTCAACAATTACAAACTACCAATTACCAATGACTAATGACTGATGAGTGCTTCAATATACTGCTGAATTTCCCTGAGTTGCTGCCGCTGGTATTCGATCCAATCTTTTTCCGCCGCTCGCTGTTGGGGCGTCTCTTGCTGATACCGCGCCTGCTTCTCTAAAAAATTATTGTAGAACCTAATCGCTTTTTCAACTGTCTGAATTGCCAGTTTCATGCGCTCCTCAAAAATTGCTAAAATCAAACTATCCATGATTGAGCCAATCACTTTACAGGACTCTTCAAAATCGACCAAACTGATTCCCATCTTGCTTTTATGAACCAGAGTTTCTACAGGGGCTTTCAGCGTTTCTTTAAAAGTCTTCACAGAAGAAGAGTCAGGCAAATATTTCAGAGGTTCCGTAAACTTCGACACAATCTCGCTGCCTATTGATTGCACTCGCTCTCTAAATCTCGATTGACTCTTGAGATCGAAGCATTCAATACAAAATTCAATTGTTTCTATATCAATAGATTCTAATTCTTTAAAAATCAAATGGAGTTCATTCTCCATAATTAAAACCACTCGATCTGCCTGGTAATCAACTTCATTCCGCAACTCTTTGTGCAAATGCTCTTTTTCATAAAAACCGAGAGTATCTCTTTGAAAGACTTGATGGTTTTTATCCCACAAAAACCACTGATTTTTCAACTTTGTAGACTTGTCGCTCCACGATTTGCGAACTTTAACAACAGCATCATATTGGGCCTGTTTTCCTAAAGAGCGAATTCTGAAATCGCATCCGCTTAGTTGGCCAATTTGCTCCCACACCTCAACGGTCGATGCGCGAGCAATTCTCGGCTTGCTATTCCAGACATCCTCAGCCTGAGATAAATCTTTGAAACATACCTGAAGAAACCCCTTGAGTCTGAGGGCTGATTGCTTAATTTCCTGAATACAAGGTTCCACATCTACGCTGAGTTGGGTAGCTGACTGTTTGATCTCTAGGGATTGATGTTCGTCGGCCAGCAATCGATCGCTAAACTGGGTAAGAGCCTGGAATACCTTGAGATACTCATTCATTTACTTTTATCCCTCGTTCCCCTAAATAGCATACAATACAGAACATCTGCCTTTTTGAATACCAAGTGAGTCATACCATTTTAGATTTTAGATTAAAGAATTGAAGAATTGGGAATGACTGATGACTGTCGTGGTTTGGATCGCGGGCCTACAGTTGCATTTTTTTTGGAAACAGGTCTGACAACATGGATTATCTATTCACCCCTGCAACTCAGGCTCTACTCAATACTGGCAACCTGGTACAGCCTGCTGCCAAAACAGGAAAATTGCTCCCGGCAGCTAGAGATCCGGTGACAGGGGAGTTTGTGGAGCTTGCAAAAATCTTTTATCCATCAACAACTGGAACTACATCCTCGCGCGGGGTTCTACGATTGCTCGCACAGTTAGCCGGAGGTGGCCCCGTACACCCGCTGGTAGCTCCCGTGTACCTGACAGTGGCACCGTTGCAGCTTGCTCAAACTCATCAGGGGTTTCAAAAAATATATAGAATGCTTAACTCTCTGAAAATTAATTTGGCAGTGATGCAAGCGACTGCTGCAGTCTTTGGCATTGGCGCTGTATCGAACACAGTTTTGTCAGCAGTAAACCTCAACCAAGTATTAAAAATCAGAGAAGATGCCAAGCACCAGAAGCTAAAAATTAAAGGCGGGTTTATCGATCTCAGACACATCCTCAAAGATAGGGGAGTAGAGGTGATCCAGCAGATTTTTAAGGTGGCTCACGACTCTAGTTTTCAAATGCACCGCCAGAAACTGGTTAACGGTTACGATATTTTTTCTAAAGCTATCAAACGCTGTCAGTCAGCCCTGACATTGCCGGATCTTAAACTTCGGAATTCCGAAATTAATAGCGGGCGGGATATGCTGTTTGAGGCTTTAAAAATTTATGACAATCCCAGTTTGTTGGAGGGGCTGTGTTCTGCCGCACAGCTCAGGCAAAGGGAATGTGTTTGGGCGATCGAGCAGGCGATCGACGTCACGTTTCACTTGCAGCGGGCCTACGATATGGTGAGCCAGCGCCTGCTGGAACTTCAATCAAAAATTCGTCAAGATATTCTAACTGTTGTTAAAGGATGTCAATCGGAAGCAGAACTAGATTTTTTATTTCCCGAAGTTACTAGGATTCTCGGTCATGATTTAAGTGTAATAGAATTTTGGCAAACTGAGGCTGATTGGATGCAAACTTTGTCTCCCAAAGATCAGCACCAGTTAGCTAGTTTAGATAAACTCAGCGGCGAGAGTGTAAAAAGCAGCGTGTACACTACATTCACGGTATTAGCTGCGGAACCTTCACTTTATGACACTTTAAAGCAAAAGTCTCACTATCTATCCTTGCGCGACCAGCTAATCTTCGCTGTGTCGCCGGAAATCCGCCAGGGATACGAATTTTATGTCAGCCAGGAGGCGATCGCGACTGGCTATCAAGCTTTAGCTGCCTCGAATTGGCAAGAAATATCCGATTTAACTGTGGCTAACCTCTACTACTTTTTTCAAATCCGAGAGCACTCAACTGGAAATTCTCGAAATGAGGACGAATTAGAAACGCCTTATTGGCATTTTCCCACAACCTTAAAAAACGAGCTTAATTACAGCAAGTAAATGACAGGTGACAATTACCTCAGCCACAACTTAATAGTATTGTCTTTAGAACCGCTAGCAATAGTTTTGCCGTCGGGACTAAAAGTTACCACATAAACTTCATCGGAATGTCCCGTCAAAGTATTCAGCAATTCTCCGGTAGCCAAATCCCAAATTTTAATAGTTTTATCCTTGCTCCCGCTCGCAATAAACTTCCCGTCCGGGCTGATAGCAACCGAGACAATATCGTCTGAATGCCCCTTGATAGAGCGAATTAAATCTCCTGTTTCGAGATTCCAGATTTTAATAGTTTCATCGTAGGAACCGCTAACAATTGTCTTGCCGTCCGGGCTAACAGCAACCGACCTCACCGCGTCGCCGTGTCCCTCAAGAGTTTTGAGCAACCCCCCCGTTGCTACATCAACAACTGTAATTTTTTTATCCTTAGAAGCGCTAATCAAACTTTTTCCATCGGGAGTGAAAGCAACAGAATAAACAAAATCTGTATGGTCGGGCAAATTCTGAATCAAACGGCCAGTTGTTGCATCCGAAATCTTCGTGGTTTTGTCTCCGCTGCCGCTAGCAATGAGCTGTCCGTCGGGGTTCAGAGCGACAGACCAAACAGAAGCAGTGTGGTCGAGACTGCGAATCACTTGCCCTGTTTTCAAATCCCACAGCATGACTCTCCAAAAACCGGTTCCAGTCGCCAGTCTCGTACCGTTTGAGTCAAAAGCAACCGACCAAACGGTGGATGAATCTCCTGCAAAAGTGCGGATCGACTTGCCTGTAGCTAAATCCCAAATTTGGATGGTTTTATCTTTAGAACCGCTGGCTAACATTAAGCCGTCTGGACTGAAATCAACAGACCCAACGGCATCTGAATGCTGAGCGAAATTTTTGACTTTGGCGTTCTTCCACTGCAGCCCTGATTGGCACTGTTCCTGTAACTTTTGACCGGACGAATAGCTGCTGGAAGTGTTGGCAATTGTTGGTATTTGGCTGATGCAGCCTTCATAATTGCTGGCTTTATAAAGAGCTTCAATTTGATTGAGCTGTTGGGATTCTTTCTGGACTCGCTGCTGCCATTGTTGCAACTTAAGATATCCGTAAATTCCGCCGATCGCAGCTAAGATAGCCGCAATTGTTGCCCCGGCGAGATAAGGATTGAATTTGCGAGTTTCTTTGGGGACAATCGCTGCTGCGCTGGATCTCGACAAATCGGTTTTTCCGTTCAGATTTACCTGCGGGGATACCGCCGGACTTGCCTGCAATTCGAGTTGAGGGGCGCTGCTCGCTGGTGGCGGATTGGGGTTGCGGTGTCCCTCCAAAACTGTGGCGATCGCCTTGTACAATTTAGCGAATAAAGATTTAGGAATGACTAATTCTTCGATTCTGGCGGCATCTTCGTCAGTAAGCCCTAAAACTTGCTGCAAGCGTTTTAACTCCTCGCGAGTTTCCAGAGTAAAGGGATATTCTTGCTGCATTGCTTCTTGCAGTGATTGTTCGTAGCGTTCGCCTTTTTCTCTGTATTTGCGGTAAGGGTTCAATACCTCATCTTCGATCGCCTCTGCTTCTTCTGGCAGCAATTCCAAACTGACGCGCAGTTCATCTAATATTCTACGACCGACGACTGTAATGTCACCGCGGCTGCTGCTGCGCCGATCGACTTCTTCGCGATATATTGTCAGCTTGGGAATCCGCGCCCGCGAGCGATCGCCAATTTTCCTCAAATCGGCTAAAGCTTCCGCCGCCGACTGGTAACGCTCCCGAAAATCGTAGCGCACCATATTGTCCAAAACATCAGCCAGCGCTTGGGAACACGCGGCTAAATGCCGCCAAACTATTTCGCCTTTATTAGAATTTTTCAAATCCCGCAGTTTCGGCAAATCGTAAGCGGGCAAACCCGTCATTGCTTGGATGCCAATCATTCCCAAAGCGTAGATATCGCTGTTGAGTTGCGGATTGTATTGAAATTGTTCGATCGGCATATATTCCAGCGTGCCAATCCGCACAGTTACCGGCGCTTGTCTTTGAGCGATGTGAATTTCTTTCACCGAGCCAAAGTCAATCAAAACTAACTTGTTGTCTGAATAGCGGCGGATTAAATTTGCCGGTTTAATATCTCGGTGAATTACTCCCTGTCCGTGTACAAACACTAAAATTTCTAACAGTTCCTTCAGCAAAGCAATTATTTTTTCTTCTGTTAGGGGTTTGCCCGGTACAATCTCGGTTGATAGCGAGTGACCGGCAACAAATGATTCAACTAAGAAAAATTCTTCATTTTCTTCAAAATAAGCGAATAGCTGAGGGATTTGGTCGTGTTGACCGAGCTTTTCTAGAACTTCTGCTTCTTTTTGAAAAAGACGGCGCGTAGTATTAATTAATTTCGGTTCGGTGGTACCGGGACGCAGGTGCTTGACAAAGCACTGCGGTTCTCCCGGACGGCGAATATCTTTGGCCAGATAGGTTTGTCCAAATTCTCCTGTTTCTATGACTTCAATGATTTGATAGCGTCCATCTAAAAGTTGGCTCACCATGATAATAACGCAGCCTTTGTTTGGTTGATTTTCGCAAGAAACAGTTGCACGGCAGGCAGGAATTGCTATTTTTACCCTTCGCAGTCTCGCTCTTTACTTTCTATCCATGTATCGCTGCGATCGATTTAAATTGCCTGTTTTGGCGGGCAGGATGCCCACCTCACAAGAATTTAAGTTGATGCGACCGCCACTGCAAACTTGGCTTTATTTACTAAATACTTTATTTTTTCAATATCTGCAAAGCTTGATATCCCAAAAAGAAAAAACCCAAAGCGCCGACTACCAATACCCCGTTCGTAAACACATCTACTGTAAAAAATTCGCCCATTGCAATCTCCTCTGACAACTGATATCTATCCTCAGCTTTTCGGTCGCTGACCGGGTGAGTGGTCTTGCCCCTCGCTGCGGGCGAGCCGAAAGATGCTCACAAATTATAGCAAAAGAGGCGGTCAAAATAACTTTCCGGGCGATCGACTAGCTTTTTGTTTTAATATTTTTTAATATTTAGGGAGACAAATCCTGTACCGAAAATTTTAGGTCAGTTCGCTTTGATATTGTTAAACCTGCTAATTTTTTCTCTGATAGTAAGTAGAGCTTACACTAAGAATTTGCGCCGATCGGTCAAAAATGCGCCTCGAACCGAGAGAATTTCAGCCAGGCCCTCACCAGGGCCAGCCGCGCAGTTCCCCAAAGTTTCGGTAATCGTACCAGCAGACAACGAAGCCGAGAATATTCGGGATTGCGCGATCGCCATGAGGGAGAGTACACCGCTGTCTGCGGACAACCTAGAGGTTTTGATTGTAGACGATCGACAGACGACACCAAGGATCTCGGGCAAACCCTGCAACAGCAGCCGGGCGACCCCCGCCTCAAAATATTAGCAGGTCAGCCGCGACCTGGGAACCAATATTGGGCGGGCAAAAACTGGGTCTGCGCCCAAGCTGTTGAGGTAGCAACCGGAGACTTCTTATTATTTATCGATGCCGACGTGCGGCCTCCGGGGCGATCGAAACTGCTATCGCCACAGCCGAAACCGAGAAAATAGACTTGTTCACCTGTATGCCAGCGCTGGGAAAGCGAGTGTTTTGCCGAGTGGTTAGTGCAGCCGATAATGTTCAATCACTTAGCAGTTTGCTACGACTTTACCGCCGTCGTGGTTGGGAGGTTTGGGAGGTGCGTTAGTGGCGGCGATGGCGATCGGTTCTGCGATTAAAACCGAAACCGGTTGGGGATGGACTTGGCGGGGTATAGCTTTGCAAATTAACAGTTAATTAAGACTTACGGATGGGGTTCCATAAACCGGGTTTTTTACGAGAAGACGCGTTATAACCCGCAGATTCGGTAAAAAACCCGGTTTCTTCGATCGCCCCGTGCGATCGCGAACTGTTTAAGCTTCCGCATAAACAAAAGCAGGTACGCGCTTGTAAGCAGGCGTGCCCGATCGCCTTTCAATTTCCGGGTGAAAAATCACATTAACTTCAGGATAAAACATCAAAGCAGCACCCACGCGAACAGCCCCGTAAATCATCTCGACATTTTCCATTTTTCCCGCATTTCCCTGCACCGTAACCCGCTGATGTTCCTGCAGACCCACACTTTCTGCATCCGCGCGGTTCATCAAAATGCAGTTGCGGTGCGGCATTCCCCGGTATTTGTCATCAATTTTGTAGACAACAGTATTATGCTGAGAATAGCTGCGTCCCGTCATCAATGCCACAACAATACCCTTTGTTGATTCCGATACTCCAAACTCTTTCGCTTCCGGTAATTTCAGCTTAGGTAAAGGCGTGACAAACATCTTCGCTTTCCCAGACTCTGTAGGGAATTTAGGTTCCGTAAAAATGCGACCGCTGATGGTGAATTCCTCTTTGGTTTCATCAATTGTCGCTATTTTTTCATAGCCAGGAATAGTTTTAGCAATCAATTGCCGAACGTATTTTGTGTCTTGAAGTTGGCGCCAATCAACGGGAAAATCGCCGTGAATTCTGCTGGCTAATTCCGTCAAAAATTGTACCTCGGGAATCAGATCGGCATTTTTGAGATGAGTTTCACCCTCATCATTTAAACGCACAAAATTATTTCCAGATTCCACCGTTGTTTTGTGGGGATTTTCAAAGCGATTGAGTACAGGAATCACAATTGTATTGTGTTTTGCCAATCCGCTAAAATGCCCTAAATTCGGTTTAGTTGCGAGGTAAATAATAGTTTCAACATTGCCTAAAGCCCGTTTTGCCTGATTTGAATCTGGATTTGCCCCATACAAGTTGCCGCCCAGACAGATCAGCGTATCGACTTTGCCTGCATCTGCTGCTTCAATGAGCGATCGAGTGTCGTAGCCCTTAACGCGACTGAGGGGACGATCTAACAGTTTTTCGAGAGCGTCTTGGATTTCTTTTTTCAGCTTGACAGTCACGCCCATAGAGCCGAATCCTTGGACGTTTGAGTGTCCTCTCACGGGCATTAATCCAGCACCTTCTTTGCCGACATTTCCTGTCATTAAGGCAGTATTGGCAATGCTGAAAACATTATCTACACCGTTATCGTGTTGGGTAATTCCCATCGCCCAAGCAAAGACTACTCGCTGGGACGTGCCAATAATTCTGGCTGCAGCCTCAATTTCTGCTTGGGAAACTCCGCAGGTTTTAGTAATAGTTTCCCAAGAGGTTTCGCGGGCGTGCTGTACTACTGCTTCCCAGCCTTCTGTATGAGTTTGCAAGTATTTTTCGTCCAGCAATCCTTCTTCGATTACAGATTTTTGAATGCCGACAAATAGCGCCGTATCGCTACCGGGAATTGGTTGCAAGTATAGCGAGGAAATATCGGAACCCGGGATGAGCGATTTGACAGGAAATGCCGGAGAACCAAACTTGACTAAGCCGATTTCCATCACCGGGTTGATCGCAATTATTCTACCGCCTTTGTCGCGAATTTTAATCAATTCGTTCATCAAGCGGGGATGGTTGTAGGAAGAATTGCTGCCCGCGAGCACGACGCAATCTGCTTCCTTCAAGTTTTCTAGACTCACTAGCGAGGTGCGGGTGGCAAACATTTCGCTTAACCCGATTGTCGAGGGAGCGTGGCAGAGATCGGAACAATCTGCTAAGTTATTGGAACCCATCGCCCGCATCATCAATTGCAGCAGAAAAGCCGCTTCGTTGGAAGAACGACCAGAACTGTAGGATGCTACTCGTTCGGGGGTTTTGCGAAAGGCAGCTTCGGCAATTTGATAAACTTCTTCCCAAGAAATGCGATCGTAATGAGACTTGCCGGCCCGCAAAATCATCGGAAAACTCAGCCTTCCCAGCCTGTCTGCTTCCATTGAATTTAATTGCTGGAGTTCGGCAATACTGTGCTGTTCAAAATAGTGAGTCGAGACAGGCGGTTTAATTTCAGCGGAGATTGCTTCGACGCTTTTCATGCACCGCTGAAGTTTTTCGCCCTCTTCATTCGTAAAACCTCCTTTCTGCCCGCCAGTGCCCCAAGAACAGGACAAACAAGCACTTTTGTGCAGCAAAGTTTTCCAAAGTTTCGGCCCTTCCGGGGACAATGTATGTTCTGCCCAATATTCTATTACGGGCAAACCGCCACCTATCTCTGGTGTTTCCTCGTTTGTCTCGCTGAATGGCGGGATTGGTTGGACTTTTTGGGAGTTGACATCCATGCGGTTTACCTTTTGTTTAAATTTATTACTAAAATTTTATCTTAAATTTACGATTATAAAAATTAGGCACTAGATATATTTTTTAAGAGGAATTGGGAATTGGGAATTGAGAATTGGGAATTGGTAAATCGACTAAAGGCAGATGCGTAGGGTGCGTCCGATCGGGAAAACCTCTTCATATCGAAACAATCAATATCTGGCGCCCCTTACAAGTTGATTTAACTGAGATATTGCACTATCAATAGAGGTAAGCTGCGCGACCCGGCGCACCCTACCGATAGTTTCTGTGTGTAAGTCCTGTTTAACTCACATCTTGCACCATTCTCAAGAACAGGCTTTCCGGCCTGTGAAGCGAAGAGTGAATTTTCTCGCTTCACAGGCCGGAAAGCCTGTTCATAAAAATCTTATTGAGAATGGTGCAACATCTCAGGTTTAACTCACTCAAATTTTATCGCTTACTCTTATTTAACGCTTGGTTCCCAAACCCAAGACAAAGCAGTCGATCGCCCTCAGCAACATTCGGGTCATTCTGCAAATAATCTCCCAACCATTCGCAACTCCGAGCAATAATTTTATTCAGTTCAAAATTTTCCAAAGGCCACAGAATTACAGTCCTATCGCTGCTAGCAAAAGCCAGAGTTCTGCTGTCAGAACTAAAAGTAACGCTCAACACCCGATCGCTCGATTCCAAAGTCTTAGATAGCAGCGCCTTCTTACCGTCAAAATTCCACAGTTTAACAGTATTTCCCCCACTCGCCGCCGCAATCAACTTGCCGTCGGGACTAAAACTCACGCTTTCTACAGTATCGCTGTGGTCGAGTTTTTCAGTTAAATTAGCCACCTTGCCATCAAATCCCCACAAGTAAACTTTTTTGTCAGCGCAAGCAGCAGCAATAGTCTTGCCGTCTGGACTGAAACTCACATTTTTAACCCTGTCCTCGTGGTCGATAGTTTTCAGAATCTTCGCCGACGAACCGTTAAATTGCCAGAGGTAAACTCTCTTTTCTCCGGAAATTTCAAAAGCCTTTTTCTTCCCGCTTGCCTTGTCCTCAGCAGCGGTAGCAGTAGCAATAGTTTTGCCGTCGGGACTGAAGCTAACGCTAATTACTGGATTGCTGTGATCGAGTTTTGCAAGCAAAGTTGCTTTAGAACCGTTCCAGCGCCAGAGGTACAATTTGCGATCGGTACTGGCGGCGGCAATTATCTTTCCGTCTGGACTAAAACTCACGCTTTTAACAATGCCGCTGTGGCTTAGGGTATTTAACAGTTGGCCGTTTAAACTCCAGACTTTCACGGTTTTGTCATCGCTGGCAGAAGCAACAGTTTTATAATCAGGGGAAATGCTCACCCAGGTAACAGAATCATTGTGACCTTCTAAGGTTTTGAATAAACTGCCGTCACTTCGCCAAAGTCTCACTGTTTTGTCCCGGCTAGCAGAAGCAATTGTTTTGCCGTCAGCACTAAAACTGACTTTGTAAACCCAGTCTCCGTGTCCCGATAAAATCTTATTCAACGGAGTGCTGTCCGGTTTCCAAAGTTTCACTATTTTGTCCTTACTTGCGGAAGCAATAGTGCCATCGCGGCTGAAAGTTACGGCCCTCACGTCGTCTTGATGTCCTCGAAAAGTATTGAGCAAAGTGCCGCTGCGACTCCAAGTTTTCACCGTATCGTCTGCACTGCCGGTGACAATTTTTTCGCCGTCGCGACTGAAACTGGCGCTGACAACTTCATCGTTGTGTCCTTTGAGAGTTCTGATTTCCTCACCGTTTCGCTTCCAAATTTTGGCTGTGCTGTCGGCACTTGCTGAGACGAGTTCTCGACTGTTTGGACTGAACTTAATGCTGTAAACAATGTCAGAATGCTTGGTTAATGTTTTGGGCTTAATTTTAAATTTCTGGGTTTTACTTTCTCGGTTCCAAAGTTTGACAGTTTTGTCAGCACTTGCTGAGGCAATTGTTTGGCCGTCGGGACTGAAACTGACGCCCAGCACCCAGTCTTTGTGTCCGGTTAAGGTTTGCAGCAATTTTTTGTTCGCCAGGTTCCAGATTTTGACGGTGTTGTCGTGACTGGCGGAAGCTAGGGTTTTGCCGTCGGGACTGAAACTGACGCTGGTGACGATATCGCGGTGGCCGGATAAAATGCCGTGAAGCGGAGCTATCCCGTAGGGAATCGCACTTTTGTCGTTATCTACTTGCCAAATTCTAATTGTGCGATCGGCACAACCAGTAGCGATGGTTTTCCCATCAGGACTAAAACTAACACTCGTCACGATATCGCCGTGATTGAAAGTTTTTAATAACTTACCTTCTTTGCTCCACAATTTAACAGTTTTGTCAGCACTTGCCGAAGCAACTGAATTGCCGTCGGGGCTGACACTCACATCCAAAACAAACTTGCTGTGCTGCTCGAAACGGTTGCGTTCTTGCACCCCAGAAACTGCTTGTCTGAGTCTTTCAGCAATTTGATTTTTAGTGTCCACAGGCAGGGCTGTACTTTTCATAGAATCACGAGCGATTTTGATACTATTTCCCACCACTCCTAATTGATCTTTTTCATTAGAAAGCACTAAACTTTCCGACGCCGAATTTAGCGCATCAGTCCGACTTTTTTCGGCTTCTTGCCGCGCGCTTTCTGCTAATTTTGCTTGCTCGAATGCCATCGCCGAAACACCTCCGAGTACAAGCAATCCTAGAACCGCCGCCCGCAATTGCCATCTCCGACTTTGGTAAAGTTGAGCTTCCGCTTGGTACTGTTTGTCTCTAGCTTGGCGCTGTTTGTCTCTAGCTTCCGACAGCAAAGCATCTCGCTCTCTGTCTTTGCGAATTTGTTCAATTTCATCTCGGTTAATTTGATTTTGCTTTCGCAGTTCCTCGAATTCTGCATTTTTATCTAATTGCTGCTGCTGGCGGATGAAGGTAACTAAATAGTCGTGAACGAGCTGGTAAAGCTGTGCCTGCAGTTCCGTCCACCGAAAAACTAAACCAGATTTTACTAACAGTTCTAAGACTAAATCTAATTTGTCAGCTTCGGCAAAGGTCGCTAAATCCGAGGCTAATTCGGCGCGGGTTTTGAGGGGACGAATCTCCTCTTCATCTGTCAGCAAATACAAAACTCGCCGCGCCGCTACTTGATTTTCCGGTCCGCAATCTTTAATGACTTCTTCGAGAAACCTTTCGACTAATTTTTGTTGCGGATTGTCGCCTAGTTCCTGATATCGAGTTAAAGTTCTAATGTCCTCTTGTTGCAGTTGAGCGCCGACAAGTTGTAGTTCGATCGGGCGAACTTCTCCCAATTCTCCAGCTAAATCTTTGACTAATTCTTCGATGAGATCCGGTTCTAAGTAAAACTGCGCTCGTTCAGTTAAAGTGCGAATTACCGCTCGCGCATCGCCCAGGGAAAAATTTCCCAAATAAAACAGAATATTTTTGCTGAGAATGTCGCCCAAAATATCATTATTAATGAATCCTGTCGGGTTTTTGGGTCGGGAAAATTCCAGCAAATAGTGCAGGTAATCTTCCCGCAAACATAGGACTACTTTTAAATATTTGATGTTCAAGCATTCCCGCAAAAAATCAAAAAATCTCTGCCTTTGGGCTGGCTCTTTCCACACGAAAAAGAATTCTTCAAATTGATCGAATATCAGAACAGTCACTAGATGTTCGGAATTTATTTGCAGCTCGTTGATAATTGTTTCGTATACGAACTCGTCTTTTTCTATCTCTATGATTGATTCTACAGGCTGTGACTGCTCAATTTGATCCTCATTTTTCCCAGCCGAGCCGCCGTTAAATCCCGAAATAAGATTTTCCTTGACTGCGCCTGCTTCTACGGTCAAATCTACCGGAGCAGTTTCCGGTACTGCTTCGGAAATTTCCGGATCGAATATTTCAGCTTTAAGAGCAGATAACTGTCTGGTCAATTCCCGCGGCCAGTTGTTGTAAACTTGCAGCACTACCGGCAAAACAGTTCGCCTTTCTATTTTTTTTTGTTTGAGAGCCGGTACTAATCCCCCGGTGACAATTGAACTTTTGCCAACTCCAGACTGACCATAAATTACTGTCAGTTTGTCGGGGGTATTGTTCATTCTATCTATCAAACGGTTGAGGTCTTGTTCTCGGCCGGAAGCAGTAATTTCATCAGCAATAGTAGCAGCGCCGGCAACTGTTTCAGCCACGGGATTAACCGCTTCTCTGTGCGGCTGCAACTTTCCGGCTCCAATAAAAGCTCGGAACCGATACGTATGTTCCACCGCTCGATAATCTTGCTTAATTTGAAACGCTTCGAGATATTCTCCCCGCTGAAAATAGAGCGATCGCAGCATTTCTAACACCCGCAAATACAGTTGCGGGTTGTAGCAAGCTTCGGTTTCCGAGCGAGCCAGCTCTAAATGCGCGATCGCCTCCCGAATCTCACCCAACTGACTCTTAGCTTCTGCTAAAATCAACAGATACAAGCCTTGATGCTGCGACTTGACAGCCGTTCCCTGTCCCGTCGTTTCTAAATTTGATTTGAGAACGTCTAGAGCGACTAAAGCCCATTTTTTCGCCCCTTGCCAGTTTTTTTGCTCTAAGGCTACTATAGCTAAAAAGCCGTAATCTTGAGCCAAATTCACTGCTGAATTTTCCATATTTTCATGCAATCTCCGAGCTTTAATAGCTAAATTCCAGAGTGCATCCCAATCTTCTAAATGCTGCAATACTTCGCCGAGTTGATTGATGAATATACCAACGGCATCCGACCGTCCCGCGCTTTCTAATACCTCAATACATTCCTGAAAATAATTCTTAGCTTCCGTCCAGTAAGGACGGTTAGCGCTGCGGTGTTGTTCTGCTTGGAAGCGGTAGCAAAGCCCGATGTGAAATAGCAGAATTCCCTCTAATACCGATGCAGGGTAAACCGTAAATAACAAATCGCTAAATTCTGTTTTTCCTTCAGTAAATGCTACTTGATACTTCCAAAAACAGAGACTTGTTTGATACAATTCAAGAGCCGCAGGGATGCGGTGACAAGCATATTCGTGCCGACCGCGAATAAATTGCAAACTCGCTTCAAGAGCTGGTTCTAACCTGATGTTGCAAGTTTGCAAGTCTTGGGTAGCCGACTCTAATTCACTCAAAGAATTGGCTCCGAGAATGGCAGAATTACTTAAACGCCAATTGCCGCTTTCTAAAATGTTGGCAAAAATGCGATCGGCACTTTTGCCCAGGAAATCCACCAATTCGTCTGGGCCGAGGACAAATTCAACAGTGGTCGTCCAAGTCTCGATATCTGTTACTAACCGAATCAGTTTTTTTAATATTTTGTCTGTCACCCACAGCACCACCGGGAAGGGAAAATTATTCCGAAATTCTTCCCTGACGTAGTTGGTAGAAGTCAGCAGTCGATCGATCGCACTTACCGATTCCAATCCAAACACCATTAAAGCTGCCGGATGGTTGCAGGTAAGTTTGGTTTCTATCGTCGTGTAAAGAGTTTTAACAGATGGCGGGAGGACAATTTCTCGAATATCGAGACCAGACTCCTCCCGCAATTGCCGTACAGTTTCCTCTCTCATAGCACTGTAATTGCACCGCACCAAAATCAGCGAAAATTGCCCCTGAGACATTTTCAGAGCCCGGGAGAGAGTTTGCAGCGAACTTTTGTTTTGCTGTGCTGCGGTGTCTTGCTGGCAGTGCGAATTAATCATAATTAATATTTGAAAAGTTTCTCATAATAGGTGCTGTCAACTGCCGACGAAATAAAGAAGAAAGTTCGGCAAAGGATTCGCTTGGAGAGGATGTCACGGATGTCAGCCAGTTCGGCAACAAGCAATGTACGAGATTTAAGGGATAAATATTAGACTTGAACCGAAGCCCTCCGCAAACTATCTTTAAATACATCTGCGTTCATCTGCGTTCATCTACTTTCATCTGCGGTTTCCCCTCACAGCAAACAATCACATAGTTAAGTTTATTTCAGCCCATTTTTGCGATTTCCCATCACAGCGAACAATCACCTAGTTAAGTTTATTTCAGCCTGCCTACTTATTGTTTTAGCCGATCGCATTAAAGCATACCCAAAAAAATACATACTCTGTTATTCGCCTACTCTCAGGCAAATCTACCGGATTTTAGTGAAAGTTTTACGATCGCACAGCGATAATTATACCGAGAAAAAGAGTCGTAGCACGGGCGAGGGCGGGCGGGCCATCGCCCACATCGCACAAATCCGATTCAGTTATTCGCAGATCCCAGAAATCCGGCATTCGCGGGTTGACTGGCCCCTCGCCGCACTGAGATAAACTACCGGCGGCGGCTCATCAATTACAGCTTGAAGATTGTGTGTCATAAATTTACTAATCTCGATATCTAAAGTAGCTGTAAAATCAGGTTCATCCCAATCCTCGCTTTCTTCAATGCTGATTGTTGTTGGTGTCGCCATATCAAAATCCAGCTCATCGCCAAAATCCGAAACTTTCTTAATTGGATCTATTTTCTGACTGGTATCAGCGGCAAAAGCTTGAGTTGTATTGGCCATTAGTAGGAGTGGCAGTGCTACTATGGCACTTATCGTTTGTTGCGCCGTGATTTTCCTCATGCTATCCTCCTGGTATAAACTAAACTTTGGTGCTGCTATAAATTCAACATCCGCGGCTACTGTCTGGCGCGGTAAGTCGCTTTTAGATTTTAGATTTTAGATTTACTCCACAGATGAATCTGAGAGCTTGGACAAGAGTCTAAATTTGGCGGCTGCTTACCACTCCTGTCGCGGGCTTGTATTCGTTTTTGAGCATAGTCATTAATTAATAGTGGCTTGTTTTTCCACAGGATAGAACCTGAGCTGTGACACTTCCCGGGAAGTTTACTTGACGGAGCATATCCGCCCAACTGTTCCCCTTTTATTTTTACTACGTGAAAGCTCTTAAACAGTCAGGTTTTTTCGTTACCTTAAGTAATTCCCGAGCCTTTACGAGTGTTCATCTCAGACTCAAAGCAAAGTGGGTGAGAAGTTCTCGCGCACACGAGTTTTCGCACCCCGCGCTGCCAGCAAGCTGATGTGCAATACCACAGCCACGGGATATCTGTCAATACTTATATCTTAACATTTCTAAGTTTTTGCAGCATTCTCGTTACCAGGAAGAGCCTGGTAACGCAGATGGGTGAGCAAGAGCCGAAAGCAAAGTCGAGAGGGCTCCTACTTAGTCAAGCCGTGTTCGAGAGCGAAGCGAACCAACTCTGTACGGCTGTTAGTACCCGTCTTGCTAAACAAACGGCTGACGTACTTTTCCACATTGCGCACGCTAGTTTCCAAGCGGCGGGCAATTTCCTTATTCATCAAACCTTGAGCAACCAAATCCAAAACGCTTTGTTCTCGCGGAGTCAAATCAATTTTAATCGGCGAAGGACTTTGGGCGATCGAACTGCGCCCGCTCAGCAAAGACTCAATTCTCGCCATTTGGCTTGTCAAAGCAGCAATATCTGGATTTTCAGCATTTTCGCTCGTTTCCTTAGCAGCCGCGCGACGGGCCAGCAAATTCGTTACTATTGCTACTAACTCGTCGGGATCGAAGGGCTTAGAAAGATAAGCATCGCAGCCTGCTTGATAGCCTTGAATACGATCGCTCGTCATCCCCTTAGCCGTCAAAAATACCACCGGCAAAGCCTTATAGCGAGGATCTTCCCGCACTTGCTTGAGAAACTGATAACCGTCCACCTGCGGCATCATAATGTCTGAAATCACCAAATCCGGATTAGTCTGCTGCAAGAGTTCCCACCCATCCCGAGCATTACTGGCAACCTCAACCGCAAAATTGCTATCTTCCAAATAAGCTTGTACGGCTTCCCGCAAGCCCGGTTCATCATCTACCAATAATAATCGTGCTGACATATCTTTTACCCTTACGCTTTACCAGTATCTTTTACTTTAGCCGAAATTAACTCTTATTGTCACTCCATCCATCGAAGGATCTCAATAAATTGTTGTTAAACTCAAGAGTTTTGAGCTGTGTTTTGATCTAAGGATTAAAAACTGATTAAATCTTTAATTCAAAACTCAAAACTCAAAACTCAAAATTATTATTGAACCCTTCAACTTAAACTTTTGAACGGTCGGTCAAAATTTCATAGCCTGTTTCCGTCACCAACACAGTATGCTCAAACTGAGCCGACATAGCATTGTCAACGGTTACAGCAGTCCACTTGTCCGAAAGCGTCCGAGTGTACTTAGAACCGGCATTCAGAATCGGTTCGATCGCCAATGTCATGCCCGATCGCAATTTCACGTTTGGCATGGAGCGGGTGCGGAAATTGAAAACCGACGGTTCCTCGTGCAAATTTCGCCCGACACCGTGGCCGGTAAACTCCTCAACGACGCTAAAACCGTTGCTTTTGACATGATCTTCGATCGCACCAGCGAGATCGAGCAAATAGGCTCCTGCTTTGACTTGTTCGATGCCTTTGTAGAGAGCTTCTTCTGCGACTCGGATTAATTTTGCCGATTCCGGTGTTACTTCCACAACTGCGATCGTGATGCAAGAATCGCCGTGAAAACCTTGATAATATGCCCCAGTATCTACCTTAAGAACATCTCCTGCCCGAATTACCTTTTTGGGATTGGGGATGCCGTGAACAACTTCGTTATTAATGCTAGAGCAAATCGATCCCGGAAAACCGTGATAGCCTTTAAAACTCGGAGTTGCACCCATAGAACGGATGCGTTTTTCCGCATAAGCATCCAAATCAGCAGTAGTCATTCCCGGTTTGACCATTTGGGAAATTTCTTTGAGTACCGTTGCAACGATTTTCGCTGCCTGCCGCATAATTTCGATTTCGCGTTCCGACTTAATTTCAATGCCTCGACGCTGTTTTGTGACTTGGGGTGCTTGAGTTGGCCCAGAAAGCAGACTGCTAAAAATATTCATGTATTGTCGGGTAATTTTGTACTTTGACGGCAGGTTGAAGCAAAAAAACGGCAAATATCCGGCTTTTTGGATAAAAACGGATGTCTTGTTCCGAACTGTCGATCGCTTGTCCTTTAAGCTAGCTTAATATTTTTCTCAGTAATCGGCACGGGATTGGGGGGTCAAAAAAGCGGTTTCAACCGCCGAGTCCGTCGGCTCGGGATCGGCGACGATTCCTGCGAGGTTAGCAATTCCGGCAATTAACTGACTTACCTCAACTGGTTTAGATAAGTGCATCTGGAAACCAGCTTCCAGCGCTTGCTGGCGCTCGGACTCTCTGGCGTAGGCCGTCAGGGCGATCGCAGGCATCTTTCCACCCCTGAGCTCTTCCATTTCTCTCACCCGCGCGATCAACTCGTAGCCGTCAGCTCCGGGCATTCCAATGTCACTCAGCAGCACATCCGGCCAAGAACTCTCCAGTGCAGCTAGAGCCTCGGCCACCGATGAGGCCGATCGCACCATAGCTCCTTCTTCCTCGAGTAAAGCAATCAAAAACTCCCGCGTGTCATCGTCATCATCCACCACCAGCAACTGCAAATTAACCAGAGTTGGGAGGGTCCGGGCCTGGTCATCGATCTGCGACCAATCATCGTCATCCGCGAGGGCGTTTTTCTGTGCAAGAGGTAGAGCCACCGTAAATTTCGCACCCTCGCCCGGATTATTTTCTGCATATACCTTACCGCCGTGCTGTTCCACCAAGTGACGGACGATCGCCAATCCCAGTCCCAAACCCCCGTAAGACCTAGTTGTGCTGCTATCAGCTTGGCGGAAGCGATCGAACACATAAGGCAAGAAATCAGGAGCGATACCAATGCCGCTATCAATTATCTGAATTTGAGCTTCATCGCCAACTGACTCCAACCGCACCTCTACTTTACCCTCTTCCGGAGTAAACTTAATCGCATTTGACAGCAAATTCCACACAATTTGCTGCAAGCGATCGGAATCGCCGATCACTTCACCTACATTTGGACTGCAGGTTAATTCTAGGACTATTGATTTTTCCTCAGCCAGCGGCTGCAAAGAATCAATTGCCAGCTCGATCACAGATTCCAACCGAATCGGATGCTTATTTAAATTTAGTTTCCCCCGCAGAATCCGCGAAACATCTAAAATATCTTCGATAAGTTGAGATTGAGATTTAGCATTACGCTCAATTGTTTCTAGAGCTTTATCAATAGTTTCTTCGTCAAATTTTTTAACCCGAAGCAGCCTGGACCAGCCGAGAATTGCATTTAAAGGAGTGCGGAGTTCGTGAGAAAGAATCGCGAGAAATTCATCCTTCATCTGGTTAGCTCTCTCAGCTTCCTGCCGCGCCACTTGTTCGCGGATTAGTCTGCCTCGTTCTTCCTCTGCTTGCTTGCGGTCTGTGATATCTCTCACCGTGCCCACGTGACCGATCAGTTTTCCCAAATCCGAAAACATTGGCGACGACTGCACGTGAATCCAACGCACAGTTTCGCTAACAGCTAATCGGAACTCGCTAGAATATTCCTGGCTTTCTTTAATCCATGCTGACAAATGTGCCGCTACGCGATCGCGATCTTCTGGATGAGCCTCCCGCTGCCAAACCTCTGCCAAACTTTTATCTAAAATTAACCCGGAAATGGCTTCACAGCGGGGATTCATGTAAGTACAGCGGCCTTCAACGTCAGCTAAGTAAATTCCCAGCGGCGAACAAGCACACAAAGTGCGAAACCGCTCTTCACTTTTACTTAGTTCACTATTAACAGCAGCTAACTGTGTTGCTTGCTGCTTCACCTCGACTGTTTTTTGGAACAATTCCACAAATACCTGCACCTTCGATGTCAATATTTCCGGTTTCAAGGGTTTGAACAGGTAATCCACCGCGCCCAGAGAATAACCTTTAAACACGTGGGTGTCATTACTGCTGAATGCTGTGATAAAAATAATCGGAGTCGATCGCGATCGATCTCTAGAGCGAATCAATGTTGCTGTCTCAAATCCATCCATTCCCGGCATCTGCACATCAAGTAAAATTACCGCAAAATCTTGATTGAGCAGACATCTGAGAGCCTCCGTGCCGGAATTAGCTTGTACTAGATTATAAGAGGGGCTGTTGAGGATAGCTTCTAGAGCCAGCAAATTTTCTGGGCGATCGTCAACTAAAAGGACATTTACTCGTTCGGGGCGCTGCACATCCATAAATTTTTTAATTTTTAATTCTTAGCAACTTGACTAAACAGGGAGCGATTTTAGAGAGGGGTAAAATCCAGTCTACTTCAACATTTGCGATCGCGGAGGCCGGCATTGTCCGGCATAGAGCCGAAGCCGGCTCCTCCACAAAAGTCAATCCTCCCTCAGCTTTAATTTTTGCCAGCCCTTCACTACCATCAGAATTAGCTCCCGTTAAAATTATCCCGATCGCTTTCTCCCCAAAGGCATCCGCAGCAGACTCAAACAGCACATCAATTGAGGGCCGCGCGTAGCAGACAGGACCCTCTGTTGAAAGTGCAAATGTAGGAGTTGGGCGACTTAGGATTGGGGAGTTTGAATTGTGGAGTGGCTCCACAGGAACCCTCCCCCACTCTGTAAAGTCGTTTTCAGACTCGCTCTGGTCCCACTCGCAAGGCGATTCTATGAGCAAGTGATAGTCAGCAGGAGCCAAATAAACCCGTCCCGGCGCGATCGGCTCTTTGTCTTCTGCCTCAGTGATTTGGAGAGAGGTTTGCTGTTGTAAAAAATCAGTAAGCCTGTCCTGAGAACTCTTATGGCGGTGTTGGACAATAACTACAGGCAAAGGAAAGCTTTGTGGCAAATCTGCCAGCAGGACTGTCAAAGCCTGTAGCCCTCCCAAAGATGTGCCAACAACCACTATTTCAAAATTTTTTTTATTTAACTCGGCGGTAGAGTTTCTCGCTAATTTCAATTGGTTCATAGTGTTTTTCATAAGGTGTAAAAATCAGAGACTCCTGATGTCCCAGCCCTAAAATTCCAAACATTCCCAGGCTCTCATAAAAAAGCTTGTGTACCCGAGCTTGGAGGTGTGAATTGAAATAAATCAGCACATTCCGGCACAAGATCACGTTAAATTCATTAAAAGAAGTATCCGTTGCTAAGTTGTGGTGAGCAAAGACAATATTCTCTTTAAGTGAAGAGCGAAAAATCGCATTTTCATAGGCAGCCGTGTAATACTCAGAAAACGCTTTTTTCCCTCCTGCTTGGTGGTAAAGTTGCGTATATTCTTGCATTGATTTCAGCGGGAAAATACCATTTTTTGCGGTTTTTAAAACTAATTCATTCATATCAGTAGCATAAATCCTACAGCGGTCATAAAGTCCTTCTTCTTGCAGCAAGATTGCCATAGAATAGACTTCTTCTCCTGTTGAACATCCAGCGTGCCAAATCCGAATAAAAGGATAAGTACGCAGCATTGGCACCACTTTATTTCTGAAACTAAGGTAAAAGGTGGGATCGCGAAACATCGCCGTTACATTCACAGAAATGTCCAGCAGGAAACGGTCTAGGTAGGCAGGATTGTGGAGTAGCTTGTCCTGAAGTGCCGAGACAGTGGTGAGCTGTTCCGAGCGAATAGTGTTCCAAATGCGGCGCTTGAGAGAGGCAAGAGCATAATTGCGAAAATCAAATCCGTAATAGCGAAATATCCCCTCTAGTAGCAGTTTAATTTCGATTGTTTCAAGTTCATGGGTTTCGGGCATTTTTTATTAGTAATTGGGAATTGGGCATGGGGCATGGGGCATGGGGCATGGGGCATGGGGCATGGGGCATAGTTGACTGTTGACTGTTGACTGTTAACTGTTGACTGCTGACTGTTGACGGTTGACGGTTGACTGCTGACTGTTAACTGTTGACTGTTAACTGTTAACTGATGACTAATGACTAATGACTAATGACTAATGACTAATGACTAATGACTAATGACTAATGACTAATGACTTCTTTCATCGATAAAGCCAAACACGCAGCAGCGAGAGCAACTGTTCCGTATCAACAGGTTTGGTAATGTAGTCAGACGCCCCAGCTTCGATACATTTTTCCCGATCGCCCTTCATAGCTTTCGCAGTCAGAGCAATCATTGGCAGGGAAGCGAATTGAGGCATATTACGAATTGCTTGCATTGTTTCATAACCGTCCATCTCTGGCATCATCACGTCCATCAACACAATATTTATGCCAGGCGTATTTTGCAATGTAGTAATGCCCTGTCTGCCGTTTTCAGCAAACACAATTTCCATTTTATGGCGCTCCAGCAGACTCGTCAGCGCGAAAATATTTCGCATATCGTCGTCAACAATCAAGACTTTTTTGCCCGCCAGCGTCGCATCTGTTTGATACAATTGCTCTAGCATTTCGCGCTTCGGTTGCGGCAAATCTGCTTGGACTCGGTGCAGGAACAAAGCTGTTTCATCTAACAAACGTTCAGGCGATCGCACATCTTTAACAATGATGGTTTCCGCCATGCGCTTCAGTTGAGTTTCTTCGGCTCTCGTCAACTCTTTGCCCGTATAAATAATAATCGGCAGAGCTTTCAAAGTTGCCTCTTGCTTGATCTGCTCGATCAGTTCAAAACCAGTCATATCTGGCAGTCCCAAATCGAGTACAACGCAGTCAAAAGACCCTGACCTCAAAGTTGCTAGCGCCTCTGCACCGCTCCCCACAGCCGTGGTAGAAACATCGTGATTGCCGATTAAATCCACAATACTGCGGCGCTGCGTTTCGTCGTCTTCCACCACTAGCAAATTCTTCACTGGCCGCTCCACAAAACCCTTAATATCCGTCAAAGCTTTGCTCAAAGCTTCGCGACTGACAGGCTTTTGTAAGTACGCGATCGCCCCTAACTGCAAACTGCGCTGCCGCCCTTCTTCAACTGATACAATGTGAACCGGAATGTGGCGCGTAGTTGGGTCATGCTTCAAGCGATCGAGCACAGTCCAGCCATCCATCACAGGCAAATTTAGATCCAGCATAATCGCAGTTGGCTTGAACTCTCGCGCCATCGCCAAACCGATATCGCTCCGTAAAGCCACTAAACCTTTAAAACCCTGTTCCCGCGACATATCCAAAAGAATCCGAGCGAAGTTCACGTCATCTTCAATAATCAACAGCACGCGATCGCCCGGCTCGACATTTTCCCGGTCATCAGCGATAATAGGTGATGGATAAGGGGCGATCGGCAAGTTGAAATTCGGCGCAGGAGGTGGGGAAGAAATATCAGGCGGCAATTGAGCCGTTTGCTTGCCCGTTCCCGATTCCTTATCATTCATTACTCGCGATTCTTGGTAAGTTTGGGGCAGATAAAGCGTGAACTTACTACCCTCACCAGGGCGACTTGTCAATTTAATTTCTCCACCTAACAGATTAGCAATTTCTCTACTAATTGACAAACCCAAACCCGTGCCCCCGTATTTGCGGCTAGTGCTACCATCAGCTTGTTGGAAAGCCTCAAAAATAACCCTGTGTTTTTCAGCAGAAATCCCAATCCCCGTATCGCTAACTGAGAAAGCCAAAACAGTAGCGGAACTCGTTAAACTGCCTATCTCTAAACTCCACCCTTCCCGCGCTACTTCGACACGCAATTTCACCTCACCCCGCTCTGTAAACTTAAACGCATTAGAGAGGAGATTCTTCAAAACTTGTTGCAGCCGTTTAGCATCAGTATAGAGACCTTTTGGCAACCCAACCTCAAGCTCGATTTTAAAACTCAACTTCTTATCCTGGGCGATTTGGCGGAAAGTTCGCTCCAAATGATCTCGCAAGTCCGGAAACAACACTTGCTCAATTTCCACCGACATCGTGCCTGATTCAATCTTAGCGAGATCCAAAATGTCATTAATCAGCCCTAACAAATCCGTTCCCGCCGAGTAAATTGTGCGCGTGTATTCAACTTGCTTCTGAGTCAAATTACCCTCAGTATTGTCAGAAAGCAATCGAGCCAGAATCAACAGCGAATTCAGCGGAGTTCGCAACTCGTGAGACATATTTGCCAGAAACTCCGACTTATACTTAGAAGTTAGAGCCAACTGTTCGGCTCTTTCTTCCAACAACCCCCTCGCCTGTTCGATATCTCGGTTTTTCCGCTCAACTTCCTTATTTTGCAGCGCTAGCAATTCAGCTTGTTCTTCTAGTTCTTCATTCGTCTGCTGCAACTCTTCCTGCTGACTCTTCAACAGTTCCTCCGATGCACGCAGCGACTGCGCTTGTTGTTCGAGACGCTTGTTAGTTTCCGTTAGTTCTTTTTGCTGAGTTTGCAACTCTTCTGCCAAAGACTGCGACTGTTTCAGCAACTCTTCCGTCCGCATACTCGCCGCAATTGTATTTAAAACAATGGCGATACTTTCTGTAAGTTGGTCGAGAAATGTCAAGTGTATTTCGCTGAAGCGGCGGAACGAAGCTAACTCAATTACTGCCGTCACTTGTCCCTCAAATAGTACGGGTAAAACCACGACATTCAACGGCGTAGACTCTCCCAGTCCCGAGCCAATTTTAACGTAGTTTTCCGGCACTTCAGTCAACAGTATTCGTTCCTTTTCCAGGGCGCACTGTCCTACCAAACCTTCGCCTAAATGGAATCTATTTCCTAACTGTTTGCGTTCGCGGTATGCGTAGGTACTTAACAGTTTGAGAAACGGATCGTGCTCCACACCTTCCATCATAAAGAATACGCCATGCTGAGCAGAAACCAGCGGCGTCAATTCTGAGAGAATTAGTTTAGAAACAGTTTCTAAATCCCGCTGACCTTGTAGCATTCGAGTGAACTTAGCGAGGTTTGTTTTCAGCCAATCTTGCTCAGTATTCTTCTGCGTCGTCTCCCGGAGATTGGCAATCATCTGGTTAATGTTGTCCTTAACAATGGCAACTTCTCCTTCAGTGGCGACGGAAATTGACCTCGTTAAATCCCCTCTGGTAACAGCAATTGCCACTTCCGCGATCGCCCGCAGTTGAGTAGTCAAATTCGCCGCCAACTCATTCACATTATCCGTCAAATCTCGCCACGTCCCCGCCGCGCCCGGAACCTTCGCCTGGCCGCCCAATTTCCCTTCAATTCCCACCTCCCGCGCCACAGTAGTAACTTGATCGGCAAACGTCGCCAGCGTATCAATCATCTCATTAATCGTATCTGCCAGAGTCGCAATTTCTCCCTTAGCTTCCAGCATTAATTTGCGCTTCAAATCGCCATTCGCCACCGCCGTCACAACCTTAGCAATACCCCGCACCTGCGCTGTCAAATTCCCCGCCATCGAGTTTACATTGTCGGTTAAATCTTTCCAAGTTCCCGCAACTCCTTTCACATCAGCTTGACCGCCCAATTTACCCTCAGTTCCCACCTCCCGCGCCACCCGCGTCACCTCAGAAGCGAAGGAATTAAGCTGATCCACCATCACGTTAATAGTATCTTTCAACTCCAGAATTTCGCCTTTAACATCAACGGTGATTTTCTTAGACAAATCGCCATTTGCCACCGCTTTCGTCACTTCCGCAATATTCCGCACCTGCGCCGTCAAATTCCCCGCCATCAAATTAACATTATCAGTTAAATCTTTCCAAGTTCCCCCTACACCCCGCACGTAAGCTTGCACGCCTAATTTACCTTCCGTTCCTACTTCCCTAGCAACTCTGGTTACTTCTGATGCGAAGGAACTCAACTGATCCACCATGATGTTAATCGTGTTTTTCAGTTCGAGAATTTCCCCTTTAACATCTACTGTAATTTTCTTGGATAAATCGCCATTTGCCACAGCGGTTGTCACTTCCGCAATGTTCCGCACTTGGGCGGTAAGATTACCCGCCATCGAGTTAACTGAATCCGTTAAATCTTTCCAGGTTCCTGCAACTCCTTTAACTTCAGCTTGCACGCCTAATTTCCCTTCCGTTCCCACTTCCCTAGCAACCCTAGTTACTTCCGAAGCAAAGGAATTTAACTGATCCACCATCGTGTTGACGGTGTTTTTTAACTCCAGAATTTCACCTTTAACATCTACAGTAATTTTTTTAGATAAATCGCCATTAGCCACAGCAGTCGTAACAGCAGCAATATTCCGTACTTGTTCTGTCAAACTACCCGCCATAAAATTAACTGAATCAGTTAAATCCTTCCAAGTTCCTGCTACGCCTCGAACATCCGCTTGACCGCCGAGTTTACCTTCGGAACCCACTTCCCTAGCAACCCTGGTTACTTCAGATGCAAAGGAATTAAGCTGATCCACCATCACGTTAATGGTGTTTTTCAGTTCTAAAATTTCGCCTTTAACCTGTACCGTAATTTTTTTAGACAAGTCACCGTTAGCAACCGCCGTCGTCACATCAGCAATGTTGCGGACTTGTGCTGTTAAATTCCCCGCCATTGAGTTAACTGAATCCGTTAAATCTTTCCAGGTTCCTGCTACTTCCTGCACTTCTGCTTGTACGCCCAATTTCCCTTCTGTTCCCACTTCCCTAGCAACCCTGGTTACTTCTGATGCGAAGGAATTTAACTGGTCAACCATCGTGTTGACGGTGTTTTTCAGTTCGAGAATTTCGCCTTTAACATCTACTGTAATTTTCTTGGATAAATCGCCCTTTGCCACAGCGGTTGTTACTTCAGCGATGTTGCGGACTTGTGCTGTCAAACTGCCTGCCATGAAGTTAACGCTATCCGTTAAATCCTTCCAAGTTCCTGCAACTCCCTTAACTTCTGCTTGACCGCCGAGTTTGCCTTCGGAACCTACTTCTCTCGCCACCCGCGTTACTTCTGATGCGAAGGAATTTAACTGATCCACCATGATGTTAATCGTGTTTTTCAGTTCGAGAATTTCGCCTTTAACATCTACTGTAATTTTTTTAGATAAATCGCCATTTGCCACAGCAGTCGTCACGTCGGCAATGTTCCTTACTTGTGCCGTAAGATTGCCGGCCATCGAGTTAACTGAATCCGTTAAATCTTTCCAGGTTCCTGCCACTCCCCGCACTTCAGCTTGGACGCCTAATTTGCCTTCGGTTCCTACTTCTCTCGCCACCCGCGTTACTTCAGATGCGAAGGAACTCAACTGATCCACCATGATGTTAATCGTGTTTTTCAGTTCGAGAATTTCGCCTTTAACATCTACTGTAATTTTCTTGGATAAATCGCCATTTGCCACCGCCGTTGTCACTTCCGCAATGTTGCGGACTTGTGCTGTTAAATTCCCCGCCATTGAGTTAACTGAATCCGTTAAATCTTTCCAGGTTCCTGC
>NZ_JAUBTO010000120.1:0-1134 GCF_036702495.1 Microcoleus sp. C2D2
GCAGCTCCAGCTCGAACTTGCAAAAAAGTCTGAGCTCGGCAACGACCGAGTAGGCGACCAAGTAGAAGAACCAAGTCTGATCGACTGGCTTGAACGCGACCTCGCTGAGCAAGCGGGCATCGCCGAATCCCGGTTGCAAGAGTTAGAGCTCGATCGGGAGGTGCTGCCCGACGACTTGTATATCCGGCAGCGGGTAGAGTGGCAGGCGCGGCTCGAATGCTTGCAATACACGCAGGAGGCGATCACAAAAATCAGCATTCGATTCACTGAAGAGTACAAACAATTATTGAACCGCGAGCATCCTCAAATTGAATCTGAGGAAAACTACACACCTGATTTTGGTCAGAATAAATGGGTAGAATCGGAGCCAGAAACGGGAAAATTATTGGTCAGAATTGAAAATTACCGGCACACATCTATTGGCTGGATTGCGGAGTGCAATGTTCGCAGAAGCGATCGCGTGCAGCGCGATTCTACTTTCCTAATCAAAGCAGGGGAATTATTTGGTGATTTCCACCCTTGGGCTGGAACAAAAAGAGGAGAAAGAGACGTACAGCAACCGATTTATTCTTTAGGGTCAATCCGTACCGCCAAAGGATTAAGAAATCACTTCCCAGATATAGTGATACCCTCATTTGCGAATCCAGATACTACCGAGATAAGAGCCTCAGACGGCTCAATCTGGCAAGCACACAGAGAGGGGCATAACGCTCGCTATTCGATCAAGTGGCGCTGCGAAGTGCTACCAGACGGCTTCAGTCGCTCCCCACGAATTGATAGAAAAAACGACCGCCTAGAATCGGTCGCCCTCGCAAAATCTTTTTATTAACATGAACAAGATTTTACCACCTCTAAAGCTTCCCCGTCAAGAGCAACACGATAGGGTTTTTCTACAGGATGCAATCGCTAGATACAAAGCTCGATTGTTAACCGCTGCCGGGTATATTTACACAATCATTAAGATTTACAGGCAGCAGGGACACAGACTAAATATTCCTCATCCTCGTAGCTTCTACGAGCATTTTCAAATCCCAAAATCCACTTTTTACAGAGCACTTATACAACTCGAAAAGAGCGAGAATATTCAGTTTTGCTGGGAACCTATAGGGGGAATCTCTATGTGGTGGGGTGAAG
>NZ_JAUBTO010000120.1:1234-26960 GCF_036702495.1 Microcoleus sp. C2D2
AGCCGGTCGTGACCTCCGAGCCGGTCGTGACCTCCGAGCCGGTCGTGACCTCCGAGCCGGTCGTGACCTCCGAGCCGGTCGTGACCTCCGAGCCGACCAGATTCAATCAAATCCCCCCGCAAATCCGGGGGGATTTTGAGGCTTTTGTGCGAGGGCAATGGAAGCGTATCAAGGGGCAAGAAATTAGAAGTTTCCACACGTTTGTAGAAAAATCAGCACACTTCAAGGCGTGGTGGGAAAAATTCAAAAATCGCCAAACCATCAATACTCAATCCCCCCTTGTTAGCGCCGGATTCGTGTCCACAATTTCTGAGACTCCAGCAATTTCGGAAGAGATAAGCGCTGACTATCTCCGTCAACTGCGTCAAATAGCCTTTGGTAAAAAATAAATGACAGACTTAGCACCGTCTAATGTCGAGGCTGAAGAAGCCATCCTCGGCGGGATACTTATTGACCGAGAAGCGGTTTTCCGGGTAATCGACTTACTTAAACCTGAGTATTTTTCAGTTACCGCACATCAAACTACTTACCGTGCCATTACCGCGTTATTTGAGAAAGGTAAATCGGTAGACCTGCTGACTGTATCAAGTTACCTAGAGGAGCGCGAGAAACCAGACGGCATAGACATTAGGCAAAAACTTTTTTCACTGGTAGACCGTACAGTATCATCCGTCAATATTGATCTCTACGTGGAACTCATAGAGGAAAAATACAAACGCCGCCAACTAATAGAAGCAAGCTTCAGGATTAATCGCGCAGCGCAAGAGTCAGCAATTTCGATCGAGGAAATCCTAAGTACCGCCGAAAATGAAATCTTAAGCATTAACAACGATAGAGTTCAGGACACTTGGACAATCGGCGACTGCGTAACAGCCGTTTGGCAAGAATTTGAGAACAAACGGGCTCCGGGTTATACTTCGGGGTTGTCAGATTTAGATGTCCTCATTGGTGGCTTAGCAAAAAAAGACTTGATTGTAATAGCGGGTAGGGCCTCAATGGGCAAAACTTGGTTTGCCCAACACCTCTCCGTACAAGTTGCATCTAAATATAAACTACCCGTAGTCTTTTTTTCGGCAGAAATGTCGAAAGAAGCGCTCACTAAAAGGCTTCTGGCATCCCTGAGCGGTTTAAATGCTCAACATCTGATGTGGTCAGGCCCCCGCAACAAGGCGGAGTGGGATGCGCTAGCGGTAGCAGCCGGAAAATTGACCGAGATGACTATCATAATTGATGACACCCCAGGAACTTCACTCACCCCGACATCTATGCGAGCAGTGCTACGACGGGCACAGGCTCAGCATGGAAAAATCGGTCTCATCGTACTCGATTACTTGCAGCTTCTTGGCGAACGTGATGCCGGCAATCGCGCTCAAAATTTGGGCGCAGTATCAGGCAATTGCAAGGCGATAGCCAAAGAATTCAATAGCCCGTTTATAGCGTTGGCCCAGCTCAATCGTGGAGTAGAAGGCCGGAATGATAAACGTCCAATGATGTCGGACTTGAAGGATTCAGGTGACATCGAACAAGATGCTGACCTGTTAGTTTGCCTTTACCGAGATGAGTATTACAACGACGAATCTGATGCTAAAGGGCAAATTGAATTGATTATAAGGAAACAACGAAACGGTGCCTTAGGTACCGCAAAAGCCTTTTTCAACCCCGAGACAGGAACATTTAAAAGTATTTACAAAAAGTGAAAAATTTTACCGTTCGTACAGTTCCCGACAAAAATCGGCTTCGCTTAGAATGGGTTTACCAAGGGCAAAGACGCATCCTGTACCTGGGACTGGCGGATACCAAAAGTAATCGCATTAAAGCCCGCGAAATCGCTTTACAAATTGAAGCCGACATCGAGTGCGGGCTTTACGATACTTCTTTGAGTAAATACAAAAAAAATGTAGAACCATTACCTGCACTAAGTTCTACACAATTATTTGACCTGTGGCTGCAATCTAAATGCAATAATTGGGATAACGAAACATTCAGATTAAGGAGCTATCTTAAATCCGATTTATCTACTTTTTTTGGTGTTAAAATAGATAGGTTAACCCAAGATAATGTCAAATCTTTTTATCAATGGCTCAACACTCGACAGTTAGCCCCCGATACGTTTAATAGAAAACTAGACACTTTCGAGACTGCCTGGGAATGGTTACTTGAAAATAAATACGTAGCAGAGAACCCGTGGCACAATTTGCCACGCCGAAGAATTCCTAAGAATCCCAAATCTAAGCCTTTTTCAAAAACTGAGATTAGGAAAATAATACAAGCTTTTGAAAACCACAAACTTTATGCTAATTATGCACCGTTTGTAAAATTTCTATTTGGCACTGGCTGCCGGATTGGGGAGGCGATCGGAGTTCGCTGGCAAGATATTGATCTAGTTAGCGGCAAAATCACCATCGCCGAACAAATCACCAGTCGCCAGCGGAAAGTGGCCAAGGCTGGTAGCAGTCGGGAATTTTACCTGTCTGCGGGCGTTAGAGATTTACTTGCAGAACTCAAGGCGATCACTCCTGTAGACCAGGATCTAATTTTTTCCACAGTTACCGGGAAGGTGATCGACTCGCACGTTTTCCGTGAGCGGGTTTGGATCAAGATTTTGGTCGCAGCAGATGTGCCATATCGCAAACCTAGCAATACACGTCACACTTTTTGTTCCCATGCCCTAGAACAGGGCATGAACCCCATTACCGTCGCCGCAATCACGGGTCATGACCCCAAAGTGCTTTTTGATCGCTATGCCGGTTTAATAGGCAAACCTCAAGCACCAGAGTTCTTTTGACTAGGCGATCGCTCTTCCCCTTAGAAAGGGGGGCATATCCTTGGTTTGGAGCTAGAAAATTTTCTAGCACCTTTTTCTAGCACTTTCTAAATCCAAAATCTTAGAAATCTCTCTTGCTGAGATTTGTTAAATATTTGAAGAATATATGAGACGCGCTGGAACCCCCGTTCATAAAAGGTTTCAGCGCGTTCTAGTCTAATGAGTGAGACTACGGCCCACTAAGTGAGACTGCGGTCTAATGAATGAGACAACTTTGTCTCTAGAGAAATATGCACACTAAAATGGGCAATACAGGATTTGAACCTGTGACCCCTTCCGTGTGAAGGAAGTGCGCTACCACTGTGCTAATTGCCCGCAGATAATTAAGATACCATACCAAGTCCAAATTCGCAACTAAAATTTTCCTAAAAATTCAGCCGCTTGTTTCCGAGTTAAACTCGACACAATGCCAAGAATACAGGCATTTGTCGAGTCTGGCATCAGTTAACCACCCACCAACCCGCCGCGGGGCCGACAAATCGCACTACCACCCACCAAGCCACCAAAAGGCTAATCCCGATCCAGCTTCCGCGACTTGTCCACTTGACAAAATCTTCGCTTTGGGTTTTCGTGATTGGCAGCCAGGCAACGATGCGTTGTTCTTTACCGTATTCGTCGCCGATCGACTCTTTGCGACGCTTAGATTCACCCATAATCTTTGTCTGCTAAATTAGATTTCAACTCAATACCTAACCAAATTATAGGCTAACAGGTCGTCTCAAGCCTGGGTCAGCCAAGTCGTATCCAAATAATCAATCCTCGCAAAAGGACTCAAAGCCGCTAAAACCTGCTGTCCGTAACTGCGGTGAATCACCCTGCTGTCAAAAATCGCCACTACCCCTTGACGTTCTCGCACAGGCGCGATCGCCCGTTGCAATTCATTCAGCGCCGCCGGCAGCAAATATAACCGAAACCAATCCCTGCGCTGCTCCTTATAATAAGCCACACGCGCCGTCACCAAAGGATTTTCCAAAGAAGGTAGCGGCAAAGTTGCCATCGCCAGCAAGTGAGGCGCCCTCAATTCCCCCTGATGTTCCCGCCAAAACTCCCACCCCGTCACCAAAATCGCATTCTCCCCCACATCAGTCTTTTCTACCTGCACCCGAGAACCGAACTCAGAAGCCAAAATCGCCGCCAGCCGAGCCCTCAGCGGTACATCACCAACAATCAGCACCGTTAAACCCGTCACCGACGCGCTCATCAACAGCAAAGTCCGAATTTCTTCAATTAAAACACCCTGAAATTCCGGCGTATTTGGCAGCGGCAGCCAGTTGGGAATGTACAGTTGAATTAATTCGCTTTGTCGATCGGGCGAAAACTTAACGCTCGTCAATTCTGGCAGTCCCAGCATTTGCCGGAAGATCGGAGCCTTCGGTTCCACATCCACCGCCCCCCCAATCAACACCACAGGCTGACAATCCCAAATTTCGCTCAAAACCTCAGCCACCTGCACCGGCGCGCAGAACAGAGAAAATGAGCCAGCCTCCCGATGAATTTGCGCCCACCGCAGTTTTCCGTTTGCTTCCCACCGCTGCCAAAAATTGCTCCAAGCAGCCGGAATCAGCGAATTCGGCTCGATCCTTTCAAACAGCCCCTTCAAAATATTTTGCTCTGCGGTTTCCAGCAAATAGCACTCGTCAGGTTTCGCCGGATGCTGAAAGAAAGCCCGCGTTAGCATTACCCGCCCTTCGAGGATTGCATCGGCGAGCATTGGCCCAGATTGCATTAAATCATTCCAGTCAGCAGGTTGCAAACACGCCGTCAATTGCTGCCGCGTCCAAACTTCCAAGTCATCCACACCGTCGATAATTGTCGGAATATTGCTCGGAAGTGGCGAATCCACCGCCAAGCGAGCCGCCAGCCAAGACTCGGGATCTGCTAGCATCAACCCTCGTCCAGTGGCATTATCCGAATAAATCTCGATCGACCGCTCAGTTTGCAGCCACTCTTGCAAGCGCGGAATTTCCACCGCCTGCAAATGTTCCAGCAGCGGTGTCGGCGCCACCAAAATTACAGGGTGCGGCCACATCAAAATCGGCATCAAATAGCTGACTCGATACCGCTGTCGGTAAGCTCCTGCGGGAAGCCCCGTTTGGATCAGAGCGCTGCGCCCCAAGCGCAAAGCCCGCGCCACGAGCCGCGCCATCGTTAAATGGTGGGGCCAGTGCGGCTCGGAGTTCGATCGCAGGAAACGGAGCAGCGAGTTGTGGACTTCTACCTCAATCAATCGATTGTACTGTTAACATTCCTCAATCAACATAATCAAAACTGCCCAGAAAATCAACTACTTTTTGACCCACAGGCAAACTGAATTTACTCTCGTGATTATTTCCACCTCGCTGACCAAAATTCGGGTGAGAGTGCACGGTCAAAATCTCCTGCCCCGAACTAATTAAAATAGTTTGGGTAGGTGAATGAAAAAACTTTGTTTGCCGATAGTCATTTAGTGCGGATTGCAGGTTTATTTTCACCTCATTTAAATTATCCATCGCTGCCTTCAATGCTTTAGACAGCTGCACTCTTCGTTTTTTTTCCAAATCTTGACTTTCGATATTTTTGCTAACCGCCATAATATTTTTCTGAGTTGGTACAGCATCCTTAAAAGGAAGAATCACTAAAAAAGCTGCTGGCAATAAATGCTCGTCGCTATCAAATCTAAAAGTGAGAGTTGTCCGGCGGTAGCCGACTTCAATATTGGGAGGACAGCTCAGTGCTCGGTAATGCTGAGCTATTTCGCTGTAAGCGGTTGCTAAAGCGCTGTTGGATGAGTGGTCTAAAATTGCATCAACCACAATTCGCACCAACCCCGGCGTGTGATTTAAAAATTTTCTCGCTTCTGACGACGACTTAAATTTTTGAATCTGAGTGCCATCGCCGACGGGGCTGATATCAACCCACTGGCAGGTAATATCATCTGCGATGATGCCAAACCGGGGAACCAAATACACTTTTGCCCCTGTTAAAGTTGCTCCCCTCAAATCAGCGCCCACCCAATCGGCATTAATCAAATTTGTTTCTGTCAAATCAGCGTGAACCAAACTAGCATTTGCTAAATTAGTATTTCTTAAATCTGCTCCGTTGAGGTTGGCTCCGCTGAATTTAGAATCGGTCAGATCGGCACCGTTGAGGTTAGCTCCGCTCAAATCAGCCCATTTGAGATTAGCTCCGCTCAAATCGGCACCGCACAGATCCACCTGTTGCAAACAAGCTTGTCTCAGATCGGCTTTGCTGAAATTGACGCCGCTAAGTTCTGCTTTCGTCAAATCCGCGCCGTGCAAGTTAGCTCCTTGAAAGTTAGCTGAAGCAGCGGAAGCACCTCTGAGATTTGCACCGGAAAGATTAGCACCGCACAGGTTAGCTTGCGTCAGTTTTACCTCTCTTAAATCTGCTTCAGTCAGGTTGGCGCCGCTGAAGTTAGCTTTGCTGAGTTCGCAGCGGACTAATTCGCTTCTAATCAGGGATGCTCCGATTAATTGAGCTGCACTTAAATCGGCTCTCACTAAGTTTGCTACGTTGAGAGTAGCCCCGTTTAAGATTGCCCGCGAGAGATTGGTGCTGCTGAGTCTAGCCACATTCAGGTTAGCTTCGCTCAAGTTAGCTTCGCTCAAGTTAGCGCCGCTGATGTTGGTGACAAATAAGCTAGCCCCTCTTAAAATTGATTGGCTGAGGTTGATGCGGCTGAGATTAGCTTCATTCAGGTTGATTCCTGTGAAATCTCTGTCGCCTTCTGTGTATCTTTTGACGAGTGCAAATCGTTTGAGAAGTTCTTCAGCTTCCATTTTTTTACCTAACTGAAAGGGCAACCGGCTAACTTTTATATGGCATGAATAGAAATTATCTCAAATGAATTTATAGTATTTACTCACCGAGCTGATAAAAGCTTTTGACAAACTCAACGACCGTATTTAGCGGCGGGGTTGTGAATCTTTGGGCTTTAATTGCAGGACTGATAGAGGTTTTGTTGACTCCCGGCACATTTGTTAAGTTTCTGCCAAAGTCTGGGTGATAGTGAATCATCAAACTTTCGGCGCTGGAATTAGCCAGTACAGTTTGGGTAGGCGATTGGAAAAAATTTGACACTGGTTCGCGATCGAGGCGAATCGGCTGAATTTTCATTTCCCCTATTTTTCTCATTGTTTTGGTCAGGGTCACGTTCAATTGCACTACCATATTTGAGACTCTGACGCCCAGGTTATTACCACTTTGGGGTTGAATCATCTTGATCAGAGTAATGAGATTTTTTTGAGTAAATGCTGCGTCGCTAAAGGGAATAATGGCAACGAAAGCTGTGGAAAATAGTTGCTCGTCTTGGTCTATTCTAAATGAGATGATTGTGCGTCGCGAATGAACTTCTATGCTGGGAGGATTGCTCAAACCAGAGTATTGACGGGCAATTTGACGGTAGGTAGCCGCGAGGATAAAGTTAGCGTCGGGGTCTAGGGGTCGATCGACAATAATTTGAACTGTCGGCGGTGTAGCATTGAAAAACCTTTGAGATTCTTCTGGGGTAAAGCGCTGAATGTGGCTGCGATCGCCGTTAGGACTCATATCAACCCAATCGCAGGTAATGTCATCTGCTTTCACACCAAACCTGGACACCGCGTAAATTTTTGCCCCCGTCAGAGCAGCCCCCGTCAAATCTGCCCCCACCCAATCAGCGTGAATCAAATTGGCTTGAGTCAAATCCGCGTGTACCAGAGTAGCGTTCAACAGGTTGACATTGCTCAAATTTGCTCCGTACAAGTTAGCCCCGCTCAATCTCGCTTCGTCGAGGTCAGCGCCGGTCAGGTTCGCCCCGCTGAGGTCAGCCCACCGCAGATTAGCGCCCCGCAAGTCAGCGCCGCTGAGGTTGGCTTGAGACAAATTAGCTTGTCTGAGTTCGGCATTGCAGAGGTTAACTCCTCGCAAGTCTGCCCTACTGAGGTCGGCTCTGTGCAAGTTGGCCCGTTCCAAGTTGGCCGCTGTTAGGGTAGCGCCTCTGAGGTGAGCCCCGCTGAGGTCGGCTTGTTCGAGATTGGCTTCTCTGAGGGTTGCTTCTCTCAAATCTGCTTCGCTGAGGTTTGCACCGCTCAAGTTTGCACTGCTGAGGTTGGCTCGGATAAGTTCGGCTCTGATCATTGTAGCTTCGCGGAGGTCGGCTTCGCGGAGGTCGGCTCGAATCAAGTTAGCCACGTTGAGGATAGCGCCGCTGAGGTTGGCTTTGTGGAGATTGGCACCGCTGAGTCTGGCAACATTGAGTTTGGCTTTTCTCATGTTGGCGTTTGACAGATTAGTGCCGCTCATGTTGGTGAGGCTCAAGATTGCCTCACTGAAATTAGCCCCGCTGAGATCGATCCTGCTGAGATTTGCCTCGCAAAGGAGGATGGCAGTAAAGTCTCTTTCTCCTGCTACATATTTGGTGATGAGTTCTTCGGCATCCATGCTTTTCAATTTCCCTGATGTGTTAGCTAGAACAAAGCTTTGTAGTGCCAACCTTTAAACTAGAATAAGCATTTTTTGTAACTTGATGCAATATGCCTAGACATCTATATTGTGGAAGCCTTTTATAAAATCCAAAAAGGTACTGATATTAGCTTGAGCCAATTTTGTGCTTTCGGCTAACTTGCCGGAGGTTGAGTTGCTCTGATCGTATTTTTTAATCAGGCGCTTGCCGAAGGCTGGGTGGTGATAGACGCTGAGTCTTTGGTCGCGGGAATTAATTAAGATCATCTGTGTAGGAATTTGAAAAAAATTGATACTTTCGCCGATTTTTGGAAAAGAACTCGAAATTTTGATTTGGTCTACTTTGCTGATAGCTTGATTGAGAGCTTTGCTGCATAACTGGACGTGTTTGGATTCTTTGACGTTAAGTTTGCCTGCATCGTGAGATTGAATCATTTTCATCAAAGCGATCACGTTTTTTTGAGTTGTGGCGGCGTCGTTAAAAGGAATGATGGCAACGTAAGCGGTGGCAAATAATTTATCGTCGCTGTCCATTTTAAAGGCGAGTACGGTGCGCCGGGAGCTGACTTCGATCGTGGGCGGCTGACTTAAAGTCGGGTATTGTTGGGCAATTTGGTAATAAGTTGCAGCCAGGGCAAAATGAGCGCCTTGGTCTAAGGGCGAGTCAATCACAATCCGAACTGTGGGCAAGGTTTCGTGAAAAAATTCGTGGGTTCCTCCGGAGTTTAACCAGTAAATTTGGCTGTGGTCGCCGTTGGGACTCAGATCCACCCACTTGCAGGTCATGCCTTCGGTTTTGATGCCGAGCCGCGAAACGCCGTGGAGTTTCGCTCCCGTTAAGGTGGCTCCGGTTAAGTCGGCTCCAATCCAGTCGGCGCGGATCAGATAGGCATTTGACAGGTCGGCGTGAACTAAACTGGCCTTCAACAAGTTGGCGTGGCAGAGGTCGGCTCGGCTGAGGTCGGCACCGCTTAATTTGGCTTCGCTGAGGTCTGCCCAGCGGAGATTGCAGCCGCTGAGAATGGCCCAGCGCAAATTGACGCCGCTGAGGTCGGCGCCGCTGAGTACGGCTTGAGTGAGGTTGGCTTGTCGCAGTTCTGTGCCTCGCAAGTCGGCGCCGCTGAGGTCGGCTCGGCTGAGGTCGGCGCCTTGCAGGTTGGCTTGTTCGAGGTTGGCTTCTGTCAAGCACGCGCCGCTGAGGTGAGCGCCTCGAAGGTTGGCTTGAGCGAGGTTTGCTCCTCGGAGAGTCGCTTCGGTGAGCGTGGCGCCGCTGAGGTTGGCTCTGCAGAGGTTGGCTCCGCTGAGCTCGGCTCGAATTAGCTCGGCTCTGATCAGTTTGGCTCCTGTGAGTGTGGCTCTTTTGAGGTCAACTCGCACTAGGTAGGCGACGTTGAGGTCGGCGTCGGTGAGGTTGGCGCCGCCGAGATGGGCGCCGCTGAGTCTGGCGATGTTGAGTTTGGCACCGGTGAGGTTGGTTTTGCTGAGGTTGGCTCCGCTCAGGTTTGCTACACTCAGATTCGCACCCTTGAGGTTGGCTCCGCTCAAGTTGACGCCGCTGAGGTTGGCCTCAGTCAGGTTGATTCCGGCAAAGTTTCTTTCTCCGGCGGCATATTTTTTCAGGAGTTCCTCGACTGTCATGGGGGCGGTACCGTATCAAATATCCCCATTTTATTGCTATGAATATCGGTATTGTAGGACTGGGTTTAATTGGTGGCTCGATCGGGCTGGATTTGCGATCGCGCGGGTTTGATGTTTTTGGCGTCTCGAGTCGGCAGCAGACTTGCGATCGGGCGCAAGCTCGCGGTGTTGTCTCTGAAGCCAGCATACACCTGTCTCTGATGGCAGCAGCCGATGTGGTTTTTATATGCACCCCTCTGGGGTCGATCGAGCCGATCGTCCGAGATTTGGTACCCTATCTTTCCCCTAATACTATTGTAACGGATGTCGGTTCCGTAAAAACACCCATAGTGCAGGCTGTGTCTTCTCTGTGGCCGAATTTTGTGGGGGGACACCCAATGGCGGGGACTGCTGAAAGCGGAATCGAGGCGGCGGTGCCCGATTTGTTTGTAGGCCGACCCTACGTGCTGACGCCGCAGGCTCAGACGCCGGCGGCTGCGGTGGATCGGGTTGAGGAAATTGCACGGTTGCTGGGTGCCTCAGTTTACCGATGTTCCCCTCTCGATCACGATCGAGCTGTGGCTTGGATTTCTCATTTGCCGCTCATGGCGAGCGCGACACTGGTTGCTGCCTGCGCTCTTGAGGGCGATCGGCATATTGTTAATTTAGCCCAACATTTGGCGAGTTCTGGTTTTCGGGACACGAGCCGCGTTGGCGGCGGCAATCCCGAGCTGGGAGTGATGGTGGCAAAGTACAATCGAGAGGAATTGTTGCGATCGCTCTCTATTTACCGCGGCAGTCTCGACGAGTTCATCAGCGATATCGAAGCCGAAAATTGGCAAGCTCTCGAACACAAACTGAAGCTGACTCAACAAGCGAGACAAAATTACAAATTGTGATCCAAAAATTACTTAAAACGGTTCCCGTCTAGATTATGATTTGTGGACGCCTATATATTGAGTTTCAATGTACACTTATTCTCGGCTCAAGCGATTTTTACTGGGTGAATCTCTCCCCACCAGTGCATCTGTTCACGAACGGCTGAGCAACGCTACTGGACTAGCTGTTCTGGCTTCCGATGCACTTTCGTCTGTTGCCTACGCTACTCAAGAAACTCTGCTGGTACTGTTACTAGCGGGGAGTAGCAGTTTGAGTTTATCGCTGCCTATTTCTGGAATTATTATTTTACTGTTGGCGATCGTGGCGCTGTCTTACCGACAGACAATTAAAGCGTACCCCAACGGCGGCGGCGCTTACATTGTAGCCCGAGAAAACTTGGGTATTTATCCCGGTTTGATCGCAGCAGCTTCGCTGATGATTGACTACATTTTAACTGTAACTGTCAGCATTTCGGCTGGGGTGGCGGCCTTGACTTCAGCATTTCCCGGACTGGAACCGTATAGAGTGGAAGTGTGCTTATTTTTTATTGTCTTAGTCATGTTTGCCAATCTCAGGGGCGTGCGGGAATCGGGCAATATATTTATGGTTCCCACCTATGGGTTTCTCGTTGGCATTTTTATTTTGATTGGCTGCGGTTTATTCCAACAGGCAACAGGTCATGTTTTTCCGACCTTACAAAATATTCCTGCTCAGGAACCTGTGGGATTATTTCTGCTCGCGCGCGCCTTTGCGGCGGGCTGTACCGCCCTTACAGGAGTTGAAGCCATATCAGACGGGGTGTTGGCTTTTAAGCCTCCTGAATGGAAAAATGCGCGCCAGACTTTGACCTATATGGGGGTAATTCTGGGAGCGATGTTTTTAGGGATTAGTTACTTGGCTCATATTTATCAGGTGATTCCTAACGAACATGAAACGCTCCTTTCTGTATTGGGAAAACAGATTTTTGGTGTTGGTATATTTTATTACTATTTGCAGGCAGCAACTCTGTTAATTTTGCTGTTGGCGGCGAATACGAGTTATGCTGATTTTCCGCGACTTTGTTATTTTTTGGCGCGGGACGGGTACTTGCCCCGGCAGTTGTCGCTGTTGGGCGATCGACTGGTTTATTCTAATGGCATTAATCTGCTCAGCTTCTGCGCTGCTCTTTTAATTATCATCTTTCGAGGCAATACGAGCGCGGTGCTTCCCCTGTATGCGGTTGGAGTTTTCACTTCTTTTACTCTCTCCCAATCGGGAATGGTAATTCACTGGTTTAAGGAACGAGGTAAAGGTTGGCAAGTTAGTGCTGTGATGAACGGTATTGGTGCAGTGGCAACAACGGGAGTTTTGGCTGTAATTCTCGCTACAAAATTCCTTTTGGGAGCTTGGGTTGTCGTAGTAACTATTCCGATCGTAGTCAGTCTATTTTTAGCTATTCACCGACACTATCGGTATGTAACGGCTCGCTTGAGCATTCAGGGAATAGAACCGAGGTCTTATCTTCCGAGACCTAAAGTTAAGACGGTGACACATCCGGCAGTAGTGTTAGTCGGGCAGTTGCACCGGGGAACTTTCGAGGCCCTCGATTACGCTCGTTTAATTGCTGATGAAGTTGTGGCAGTTCACGTAGATATTGGTTTGACCGATAGAGAAAAATTACAATTAGCTTGGAAAGATTTGCAGTCAGACATTCCTTTGGAAATTCTGGAATCGCCTTACCGTTCTGTTGGTTCGGCTTTGACTCACTTTTTGACTTTGTTTGAAGAGCAGCGACCGGGAGTTTATTTAACGCTGATAATTCCGGCTTTTGTGACGCGAAATTGGTGGGAGGGACTGCTGCACAATCAAACTGCTTTCTTTTTGAAAGCGACTTTGCGGGCTAAAAAAAGTCGGGTTGTAACAACGGTTAGATATTATCTTTAAGCAATATCTAGTTAAAAGTTTGCCATTTTTCCCCTGTCAAACAAACTTATTGAGAACTTGCGCAGCAACCCGGTTTGTTTCTGGATGTTTTGTTGCTCAACCTAAGATTTATCGTAGAAACCGGGTTCTTTGACCCCACAATTCTCCGTGTAGCGCGAGGGATATCGGTTAAAAAACGCGGTTTTTTAAGTTTCGGTGCGTAAGTGAGGTATTAACTCTACAAGTCCACCGACTAGCTGATCGGCGCCGAAGAAACCGGGTTTTTTGGCTTTAGTTTTAGGTTAAAAAACCCCGTTTATCAGAGCCGGAGTGCGTCCAGGACTGTTGTTGTTACAAATATAATCAAACACACAGTAAAGATGTGAGGATTTTTACGGTAAAGATGTTATTTAAAATTGACAATTATCTAAAATTTTAGTAAGTTGTAAGGGACAAGCAAAAACTATATTCCTTGAATAAACAATTATGAGCGAGCAATTAAGCAAACTCAGTGAAGTGTCGATGGTCTCAGCCAATTTTGGCAATGGGTTAGCCTATAGAGAGATTCTCCTGGATTGGTTTAAGTTTTTAGGTGGCAAACCAGGGGAAGTTATTGTTGTGGACGGTGGCAGCGATAAGGACACTCAAAAAGTTTATTGGGAACTGTATCAGGAAGGTTTAATTGATAAGCTGCAAATCATTGCACCGCACCATCCAGACAATGACAAAGAGAGATGTTTTATTCAGGAGTATACAGTGGCAGCAATCGCTAGCAAGCCGTATGTATTGTGGTTCAAAATTGACACGTTACCTTATAGAGAAGGCCACGACGGTTGGTTAGAGGAAGCAATCGATTATCTCGAACGAGATGAAATTTTTGCAGTGGGCAGAGCTTTTAACAGATCGTACCCACATATCGACGCTTGGCCTGGGTGGTACTTCATTCAAGCCTGCACGATCAATTTTTCTTTGATGAAGCACAGTACCTTCGTTGCAGTCATGCAAGAATTTGCGGGTGAATATATTGCTTCAAGATTTGAAGGAACACACCAGTTTGGCAGGTTTTTGCTGGAAAAAGCATTTAGCGCATATATGCAGGCTCACAACCAATATACTTTGTGTAAGGTTGAAGACCCGAGCTGGACGGTATTTCACACGAATGCTCAAGACGAATATTTGCAGGAGGTTCGGGAGAAATATTTGGCTCGCGAAGATGTTAAAACTTTCATGAATGCGGGTCTTGCTAAAGACATCAGTCAATTTCTTTACTACGGAAAGCCACCTGTAAGAAGCAGCCTGATTCAGAAAATGCGCCTGGCTTTGGGAGAAACAAAAGTTGGGGGTTATTGGCGGGAATTGAAAAAAAGTCTGGTTTTTGGGAAAACTGAACCCAACCCTTAGTCAGCTAATTTATCTTTAACAATAAAAGGGAGGAAACGAGCTTTGAGCGGCTGGAAATTCTGGACTCGCCTTACCGTTCTTTTGGTTCGGCTTTGACACACTTTTTGGCTTTGTTTGAAGAGCAGCGACCGGGAGTATATTTAACGCAGATCGTTCCGGCTTTTGTGACGCGAAATTGGTGGGAGGGACTGCTGCACAATCAAACTGCTTTCTTTTTGAAAGCGGCTTTGCGGGCTAAAAAAGTCGGGTTGTAACAACGGTTAGATATTATCTTTAAGTGGCGATGGGCAACCACGGGGTATTGCCCCTACTTCCTCGCAATTAAGACTGGAATGCGGTCGGACGCCCTGGCCCAAGAAACCCGGTTTCTTCGCAAAATCTTGGGTTTGGGTGCGATTTTTCTAGAGGTGAAACAAACCTACGCAAATCTGTGCAAACGGGATTGCGTTGCTTTCACCCACCAGGCTAAGGCTTAACTGCCTACGTTGATTGGGTCAAAACACCTACGAATTTTGCCAGTTTGTAGCTCTGTCGTTAGCGATTAAGGAATGACCGAACGGTTTATAGGTCACGTGTCGTTAGCCTAACAAGCTCTTTCAACATTGAGTTTGGCAAACATTACTTAGCAATAAGGACTTGTCAAACCGACCAAAACAATAGGGAGCATCCCGGTTTTGCGCTTTTGAGCATCAAACGGATATTGATCCGTTAAGGTAGGCGCACCGAAGCTTAAGCATTTGATTGACATTTTTCATCAACCACTGCGCTCCTGAAATTTTCAACCTTCTATCAATTTGTTTTACTGCCGACTCTACAGCTCCGGAACCTCGGCGAGCAAACCTTTTGTGTTGACAATTGCTCGTAGTTAACAATTCGTCGGCGATGCTTCTCCAAATAAGCACAAAAGTTCTGGGCTTGTTTTTGACGGCAAGACTTAAATAAATTGATGGTTTCAAGGACGAGTCCTTGCCACAAAAACTCCTTACCCTGCGCCAGACGCTTCAACGACCCACCGACCTTACATAGATTTTCAACCTTCGTGATACCACTCTAAAATTTCCCGCCCGGCCCCGTCAGGATTCAACTGGACAATGATATGCCAAATGCCATCATGACCATCTCCCAAACAAGTTAGTACCTCTGATAAAGGCTGACTGTTCACATAATTAATTAACGCTTGATTCTCAAGAAAAAATGCCCCGTAATAACTGTCGTGCAGTCGCACAGCCTTATAGTCAAGCCAGTGACTGCCCTCTCCCTCTTCTTTTCTGAGACGGACTTTCCCCCCATCCACACTGGTTTCCTTTACCTCCGAAGTAGCTATTCTGGACGCCCATTCTTGCTTTTCTACTAATCGGTGTAAACAAGTGTGACCTATATGCACTCCCGTCTGGGCTTCTATTTCACTCTCAGCTTTCTCATAAGAGAGATTAGCCACCTGACGGAGGCAGCATTTTTCAAAGAATGGAGCTAAACGAGTAGATTTTTTCACTCCCTATTTTTCAGCTTGTTTTTCAGTAATTATTAGTTTACCAATGCAACTTTTTACTGTGCGAGACCGTCCTGATTCTGTTCCGGTTGCCTGTTTGATAAAAAAAAACCAACCTCCGGCCCGACTAATTCTAGCCATTGCTCTCGAATATGCTTTTCGATTGTTTCCAGACTTGATAATTCTGAGACCGGAGTATTTGTGTACATAATCTCGGCAATCTCAGCAGCACAAGCTTTTAAACGCTCCTTCTGTTCAGGGGTCATAGCCACTCCTCTTACAAATGCAGTTCACGCTTCTGTTGACGCTCTACCTATTATCCTCTCTGGATAGCACTTTTACAAAACCGGGATGCTCCCACGGTTGGTAAAACTTGACTGGCTGGTGTTACCATGCTGATCTATCCTCAAATAATGGTCGGTCGATCGCTCTTTTATCAATTTTTAATTTGATCGAAAAAAAACTGGTAAATTTCAAAAATATAGGAGATCCCACAGATGCTGTTTTTCTCTAATGTCTGCCAGAGCTTTTGTCACGAGCGATCGAGCTTTTGCCACGAGCGATTAATTAGATCGTTGGGTAAATTTTATAACTCTTGAACAATGGTAGAGTGACATCTTTGAGCGATGATTAATCTACCCTTTTTCATCCTCGATTAGTGATGGATTTGGCTGTTGTTTAGCTTTATACTACCCCGGAAGTGACAAAAGAGGGAGCAACGTCGATTGCAGTCAGAGTGATGATGCTGCACTTGCCTGCGCCTTGCTCGATCGACTTGAACCATTCTCGAACTGCTGCCAAATTGCAGGCGATCGCAGTTCTGTTAAATTTGCAGTCGCGGTCAAATCCAATCTGTTCGAGCTTGTAGCCGATATTTCTGACCGATCGGGACTGATGACTGACGACTGAGGACTGATGACTCATGACTATTACCTCTGATCGCACCCCGAGAACACCAACACCAGCGCAACACCAGCAACAGCAAAGTGCAATTGTTGTAACAGCTTCAGCAAATCCCACCAGCCCTGCAGCGATCCGGCATAGAATGCGAGTCCGCCAGTGGGCCACAACCCCTGATACTTCCTATCCCCCGGCGGGAAAAACATTAGACCAAAGGGAACATTCAGGGAAAAAGTAGGGATTCTCGCGATCGACTAACGATAACTTTCGATGTCGGCGGATTGCGCGATCGACTTAAAGCTCAAGCAAGTGAGCCGAATCAGTCTTTAGCATCGATCGTCCGCATGGCTGTACTCGAATGGCTAGCCGAGAGAGAATCTAAATCTAAGTCTGAAGATTCAAGAAAAAGCGATTAAATTGATATATCAGTTATTTAAAAAAAATGCTTAAATCCTATACTCAGTCAATATTCGAGCGATTTAAACTAAACCTTGACATGGTAGGGGTCACTTGTTCGAGTCCAGTTGTGTCCATACCTAAAACCCGCCCACAAAGCCGGTTTTGTTGTTTCTACAACCAAACTCCTAGATTTTACCTTCTCAATTAGGAATGACAGAATATGTCTAGGTCAGAGATTTAGTAGAGTCGCCACGTTTCGTCGAGGCTGTTGCTGAGCAGTTGCGCAGTTTGCATGAGTTCGGTGTTAAAGAAACGCTAGCCCGATTCTCGTAGGCACCATCCCCATCCGCGAACAAAGGGCAAGCAAGCAGAAAAAGAAAGAGAATAACTGTTAGAATGCGAGCGCCTTGCACGAGCCCAAGCAGAAGCCACTAACCGGATTAAAGACGAATTTTTAGCGGTGCTCTGCCATGAGTTGCGATCGCCCGTTTGCTTAAACACTGAATGGCTTAGGTTTTGGGCATACTATATATTAGGACTTACGCACCAAAAGCCTAAAACCTCGATCGCCCTGGCGCCCCCCTTTTTTAGGGGGAGAACAGTCAAAGTCCCCGTTTTTTAGGGAGCTAGGGGGCTCTCTGCGTAAGTCCTGTATATCTTGATTCCCTAACAATAGCTGGCATAATAGGTAAATAGGCAGGACAAACCGCAATGAATGTAGAACGTACAAACTCCTTGAATCATCGAGAAGAGCTTACTGTAAATTTTCCTCAAGAGCTATGTACGGACTGCCAAGCACTCGAAGCACGATTTGCGGCGATCGTAGATCGCATGGCTGAGGCCTTCATTTCTATTAATTCAGAGTGGCAGTGCACCTATGTCAACCATAAAGCAGAGCAGCTTTTAAACAGTCCGAGGCAACACCTAATCGGCAAAACGATATGGACAGTATTTGCTGTCGATCTTACCTCTGAGCTATATCAGTATTTTCATCGAGCGATCGCAACGCAAACTGCAATCGAGTTTGAAGAACACTACCCCTCACTCAACAAGTGGTTGAGAATTCGCCTCATCAAGAGTGAAGATGGCTTACTTATTTACTTCCAAGACGCGACTGAAACATCTCAAATCGATCGACAATTGAAAGCCGAAATCGCCAAGTGCCAGCAGGTGGAAGCCACTCTTCAGAAAAAACAGGACTTTTTGAAGGCAATTCTAAACAACGTTCAAGCTGGCATTGTAGCTTGCGATGCCGAGGGCATATTGACGGTATTTAACCAAGCAGCTAAAGATTTTCATGGAGTACCTCAGCAGCCAGTTCCACCGGAGCAATGGGCCCAGTATTATAACTTGTATTTGCCCGACGGCAAAACACCCATGAATACAGAGGATATTCCCCTGTTTCAGGCATTGCAAGGACACAACGTTCGTGATGTGGAAATGATGATTGTTCCGCAGCAGGGAACTGCGCGAATGCTGTTAGCAACTGGACAGGCAATTATTGCCGCAAACGGCGAAAAACAGGGTGCAGTTGTCGTGATGCACGACATTACACAACGCAAGCAGGCAGAAACTGCTCTGCGTGAGGGTGAAGCGCAATTATCCAGCATCTTCCAAACTATTCCTGATGGCATCAGTATTCTAGATTCTACCGGACAGATTAGAGCGGCAAATAGGGCAGCAGAGAGGATTTTAAGATTGACTCGCAGCGACATTGTGGAGCGAGGCTATAACGATCCATCCTGGTTCATTACAACCGTGGAGGGTCATCCTTTCCCAGAAGAGGAACTGCCGTTTGCGAGGGTGATGCAAACAGGTGAGCCTGTTTATGGTATTGAACATGGCATTAGCCATGCCGATGGAACTCTCCGTATTCTCTCGATCAATGCTTCCCCTTTGTTTGACGCAGAGGGACAAATTATCAATATCATTGCTGCTTTCAGCGATATTACTGAACGCAAGCAAACCGAAGACGAACGAGTACAGCTTGTTCAAGAACAGGCAGCCCGTGCTTTAGCAGAGAATTCTCAACAACAATCAGCATTTTTAGCAGAAGTGAGTGCTGTCCTTTCTTCTTCACTAGAGTATGAACAAACTCTCCAAAGCGTTGCAAAGCTGGCAGTTCCTTATTTTGCAGATTGGTGTAGTGTCGATCTGCTGAATGACGATCGCACAATCGATCGGGTTGCAGTTGCTCATTCAGATCCCGAAAAAGTGAAGTTTGGCTGGGAGTTAGCTCAACGCTTTCCCAGACATCTCGATGATGGGTATGGCATTGCTAAAGTCATACAAACAGGACAGGTTGAAATTGGGATTGAGATTACAGATGAACAGTTAGTTGCCGCAGTGTCAAATCCTGAATACCTGGAAATCTTACGTGGAGTTGGGTTAAAGTCCTGCATCATTGCACCGCTACAGGCACGCGGGCGCGTGTTGGGTAGCATTACCTTTGTGTTTACTGAATCCGATCGCCGCTATCGCCTAGAAGACATTGCCCTGGCTGAAGATTTGGCTCAGCGAGCAGCGATCGCCATTGATAACGCTCGTCTCTATAATGAAACACAACAAGCGAAATTAGCTGCCGAACTCGCTGCTAACCGGACGGCTCGACTGCTGGCGGTGATGACAGCTTTGTCTGAATCGCTAACCTCGGCTCAAGTGGCTCAGGTCATTATTGAACAGGCAATGTCCGCACTGGGAGCAAGTTGTGGTTTGGTTGCGGTATTAAACCAGGCGGCAAGCGAACTGGAGATTATTCAAGCGATCGGGTACGAGCACGTAGGAGAATTTCAGCGCAGTTTTTCTATTCATGCACCCTATCCTCTGGCAGAAGCCGTGCGAAGCGGGCAACCTGTTTGGCTAGAAACTATCGAAAACCGAATTGCCCGTTATCCTGATTTAGCTGAAGCTTATGCCAAGGTTGGTTCAAAAGCCTGGATTTCAGTGCCATTACTTATTGAAGGACAAGCCGTTGGTGGGCTGTCGCTGAGTTTTTCGACCGTTCCCCGACTTTCCGAGAGCGATCGCGGTTTCGTTTTGGCACTGGCACAGCAGTCGGCGCAGTCGATCGACCGAGCACGGCTCTACGAGTCAGAAAGGCAAGCACGGGCACAATCCGAAGCAGCTAACCGAATTAAAGATGAGTTCTTAGCAGTCTTGTCGCACGAATTGCGAACTCCGTTGAATCCTATTCTGGGTTGGACTCGGCTGCTGCGAAGGGGAACCCTGGATTCTGGCAAGACGGCGGTAGCCCTCGAAACTATTGAACGCAACGCCGAGTTGCAAGTTCAACTGATTGAGGATTTGCTGGATATTTCTCGCATTCTGCAAGGCAAGCTGAGTTTGAACTCTACTCCTATTAATTTGAAAAAAACTCTTAATGCTGCGATCGAAACAGTTAGTTTAGCCGCCGAAGCGAAAAACATTCAAATTCAAACTCAGCTAGAACCCTATGTGGGCGATGTGTTAGGAGATCCTACCCGATTGCAACAGGTTGTGTGGAATTTGCTCACCAATGCCCTTAAGTTCACCCCAACTGGAGGTCGAATTGAAGTTGAGCTAAAAACGATTGATTCCTATGCTCAAATTCAAGTCAGGGATACAGGGAAAGGGATTAAGCCAGAATTTATTCCCTATGTCTTTGACACATTTCGACAAGCCGATAGCAGTATTACGAGAAGCTTTGGTGGGTTAGGGCTGGGATTAGCGATCGTGCGTCACATCGTTGAGCTACATGGTGGAACTGTCAAAGCCGAAAGTTTTGGAGAAGGACAGGGAGCAACATTTACTGTCACACTTCCCTTATTAGCCAAAAGCAATCATGCAAACAGCGAGCAGAAGGACAATCTATCACTCAATGCTCAAACTTCACCCTTGGCTAGATTATGTATCCTGACCGTCGATGACGAAATAGACAATTTAGAGTTAGTTCAATGTATCTTGGAGCAAGCGGGAGCCACCGTGATCTCTGTATCTTCAGCAACGGATGCGCTACAACAACTCACTAAATTTAAGCCAGATGTTTTGATTGCTGATATTGGAATGCCACAAATTGATGGCTATAAGTTGGTTCATCAAGTCAGACAACTACCGACAGAGGAGGGAGGACAGATTCCCGCGATCGCCCTGACAGCCTATGCAGGTGAGACAAATCAACAGCAAGCACTAGCAGCGGGATTTCAAAGGCATCTTCCCAAGCCTGTCGATCCTGAAACGTTAGTGGAGACAATTGAGAAATTGCTTCATCCAATAGAGTAAGGCCGAGTATTAGACATCTCGGGAAATTAAGCTTCAGCTACCTCGGTACAAGGATTTCAAGTTGATTATTGGAGATGTTTTTTGAGTATAGTCTGGGAAAATGTCACGCATTGAAGCTATCGACAGACGCATAGCTCAGTTGGTTAGAGCACTACGTTGACATGGTAGGGGTCACTTGTTGGAGTCGAGTTGTGTCAATCAAAAGGAACAAGAGTTTACGAGTCCGGTTTCGTCGAAGCGGTTTATGGTATGGTGGGATTTTAAAGGGCGATCAAAGCGTTTACAATACTGCGGCGTAACTTAGTAACTTGTAACAGACTTGTTTTGTAAAGATGAGTTAAAAGTTAACTATTATTTATTAATCATGGTAGATTTTTTTCTAATCATTTCCTGTTAGTTCTGTTGACAAACCAATCTCAGTTACCAGGTGCGATAATATACGTTTTTGCGATTCTTTATCCATCGCTTGTACCTTTTTTATTACTTCTGCTTCAGTTTTATCAGGCTTAGAACTTGCGAATGGTGGTATATCTGTAGGTAGTCCAACACGCATAAAGTATCTGGCAAATGCTTGGGCAAGCTGCTCCCTGTATGGTGGAAGTAGCCGGATACGCTTTTTTGCTTCTGTTGCCAATCTCCGAACAAAAGGCAGTGGAAGCGAGTATACGCGGCGAAAATCCACAACTCTAATGTCACGATGGAACTCAGGCAAAGAACATTCACCAAGAACGTGATACCCAGGAAGATTCCCACGTCGTGCCTCTTCCATTCCCACGTTTGAAGCCAAATAGCCTTCCTTAAGTTCCGAACGTTTCCATACGGCACAAAGTAGTGTTTCTGTTAACTTTTCTCGACCTTTTACCATGTCGCATGACTGTGACATGATAATAACGTCTTGCTCCCTCCACTCCACTTTTGTAGTTATCTCAAGTTTGTCTTTTGTTATCTCAGCTAGGTTTTCTGGCAACTGAAAGACTGGACAATCTTCAAGGATATCGCCCTGTTTTATATCTTGTTCTTCCCCACTCACAAGCTGATACCAGGGATACTGATTTGTTATTTCAAAAATTAGCTCCCATTTTTCAGAGTCACTGAGTTTTGATAGAAATTCTTTCGCTAGATTGCGGCTATCAGAATCCATGCTAATTTTTCCTCATTCATCCCAAGGATCGGTAACAGGAATAGGTTGACTACGACCCCTGTATTCAAATTCTAATTCTATGGTGGCCGCTGGTTTAAGTGGAGGATTTTCTAAGTAGAAATCCCAGTCAAGAACATCTTCTTCACGATCGGCAGGTGAAACTAAGAATTTATTTACATTTTGTTGCTGAGGCAATAGCCTTGTTCGTGAAATTGATACGTCCTCAAAACTTGCCCTCAAACCTCGTTCCGTAGCCTCTGTACCGTGCAAAAATGACGGATTCACAAGAACGACTAAACTTGGATGTTTCAGCCTTTCAGCTCTACTATTATAAAACTTATAATGGGGGGAGTAAGAAACAGCTTGTGATGGTTTCAACAAAGCTACTAAACGAGTTTGTTGAGTTTGTTTATTACTCGCTTGGTGCGAGTAAGGTTTTGGAATTACACGGCTCATACTTATACATTTCCTTCTTTTAAAAGTTGATAGTAGTCTGGATTTAAAGAGGCTCTAAAAGCTTCATACAAATGTTGATGAGCTTGATCCAACCATTTCTGAATTTTTGATATGTCTTTTAGAGTATCAACTTCTTCAGAATTAAAATCAAGATCCAGAATTATAGCAAATTCACCTTCCTGAGTCTCGTTAATGCCTGTCTGGTGAATAAGCACTGCTTTTAGGGACTCATACGAAAGGTCATAGCGTTGATAAAAGGAAGAAAGAGGTCGCTCTAGAACGCCTGTTAAATTAGGCTTCAATGTAATAAACCTACTGACCTCAAATCCTTCTGGTGAAATAGGAATTTGATTAATGTACCGAAGCCCAATCCCAGATAAGGTAAAATCTCCATACAAACCGATATATGCAGAAAAAATTCTCAAAATCAAAGAACGAAAATCCTCCCACAGGGGATAGGGAGCTAAATGGTTAACAACTAAAATATGAGGTCCAACTTGAACTATTGCGGTTTGATCTGGTCGCTTAAGTTGTATTCGTTGAGGAACATTTATAATTTGCGGTAAAGCCTCACTATTATCCGCTTCTTCTTGTACCTGAAAAACCACTTGATTAACTTGCGAGCGTTCACTAAATTCTTTGCCGATCCTCTCATAGAGACGACCAGGTAGTGTCCAGTCCCAATCACTAGATTGATCAAAAGTGAACTCACAGAGAACTTCAATTAATGGCGATTCCTTGAGTGGCTGACCCATACCTAATTCCTCTTTGAGAGTTTAACCCGATCGTGGGAGTGACTAAAATATAGACTTACCTTCCAAGTATAGATGTTTCTGTCAAGTCTTAACCATAGCTCCAACAATGATTCAAAGGGATTTTATTGAGCCATCAGGCGTAGCCTTCTTAGGATGCCAGAAACAAGACTATCAAACAGCTTTCTGAAAGTTGACCTTAAACCCCAAAAACATCGGCCACACACGCCCTCAACCCAACTAGCCACAATCTTAAACCTCGCCCCACAGTTGGGACACTCCGATCGCCATCGCAACTAATATCGATCGCCCCCCTGCATCCCCAAATCATCTCAAATCCGATCGCCCACCAGTCCACCAGCCCCTTCCGGGACACGGCTGTGATGCCGTGTCCTCACCCGCAAGACTTGAGACGCCAAAGGGAAAAACCCCCTGATAACTTACCTGCGACAGCCTTGGGCGATCGCCCTTAACACCGCTAGCCGCACTTCTGGATGAGATTTCTCAAGCCCGTTTGCCCGAAAAATCCAGTGTCCGCCGCCCGCGTGCTCGATCGCAATCTTCTGACCGTCAGGCAAAACTATTTGCCACCAATTCAAAACAGTAGCTTTAATAAGGTGGCACTGAATTTCGTTCAGTTGAACCTCCATTAATTTCAGTTGGCGCATGATTGGATTTTGAGCTGATGACTTCATGATTTTTCTCATTAAATAAATTCGACTGTTCCTCGGCTTTGATTTCAGTTTGCCGATTTTTCAACGTAACTGCACCTTCCGAATCTTTTGCCTGAACTTCCCCTTTCAAACTTTTAGCTTTAACTTCTGTTTTACCACCTTTCGGCTCAACTTTCAATCCAAAACCTTTAGACTTAACTTTGCCTTGGGCAGAATTTGAAGCCTGTCCCGTTGCCGGCTTCTTAAACTCCGCGTCTAATTGGTCTAAAATCTCCTCTTGTTCGGGAGTATGTTCCGCTGGCTGCTCTAAATTTCTGGGATTGTATTCGTCAACCAACCTTGCCAAAAATTCCGAAATAGACAGTCCGGCTGCGGCTGCTTTTTTGGTTAAAAGGGCGTAAGTGTCGGTTTTTATCCGAATTTGTTTGAGCCGGAGGTTGGGATTGTTGTCCACAGTTTCGGCAATAGTTATTGCGGTAATCCTTTCTTTGGGTATGACATCCACCACTTCTTGCCACTTTTCCTGTAAAGGACTGTCGCCGTATTGGTCGGTGATTGCGTGTTTGAACAAAGGGACAACTTGAGCAACGCAGCTAGGCAAAATCTCAAATCCTGCTTTAATTAAGCGCAGGCAAATGCTCGCAGATTTGATGATTTGCGTGCAGTAAAAATACTGCCTGCCTAATGCTTGTTCGCAGTAACTTTTAAAGGTTTTGAACTTGTCTTTGTACAATCGCAGTTTTCGGATCGCGTCCAGCATGATTCCTTGCCGCACGTAGTCTAGGAATCCCCTTTTAATTTCGCCTGTCAGGTAGTCTAAATCGTGAAAGGGAGATTGATTCTGGATTTCTTCTTCAAAGTCTAGCAGCGGGCCTGCAAAGTGAAAGTTGGAGGCGACATCGCCTAGGTAGAAGTTGTCAATGGATGTGGGCATGATCGGGAATGGTTCGAGAAATGGCAGGATAGCACGGAAGTTGTGCGATCGGATCAAATCTAATCGCTGATTCAGTGGACAAAAGTGGATTATGCGACATAACTGTATCCATCGACTCGATGAACCCCAAGGCAATATTTAGCCCTAACTGGGCTAACCTTGCCGACCTGTGTAACCATTTCAAACACCCCCGTTGCGCGAACTGTTAAGCGCCCAACATGAGTTCCGGCAAATTTCCCAGTAGGCAAAATAGCACGAATTATATCGCCAGTTTGAAACCCAAAAAAAGCTTTCTGTCTAGTACGATGTCTGATGGGAAACCCATATTTGTTAGTCGTGCACATTCGGCGAGTTCCCCATCCTTTTGCAGTTATCAGCAAGGGCTTGGTAATTTTTATCGACAACTTTTCCACCACGCCAACACAAGCAGCGTCTAAGTAGTGACGCTTTTGAACACCTAATTTGACGCGATTGAATTTGGTTCTGCCACCAGTCCCAAGGGAGACTGGCAATCCAGTTTCTTGAAGCCTTTGATACAAGGCCCGTCGGGTAGAGTTAACAGCAGCAGCATCTTTTAATGGTGATTTTGAAGCGGCTAAAATCCGCCTGAGAACATCTGGTTTCTTACTTAGGAATTTCTCAATTGGGTCATTTCCTTT
>NZ_JAUBTO010000121.1:0-26539 GCF_036702495.1 Microcoleus sp. C2D2
TTTTCGATTTGCGATTTTGGATTGATTCCACGGATAAATCACGTGGCGGGTACCACCTTTGAAATTCGCTTGTCAGTAAGCAATCTCAAAACTCATGATTTTTTATTTTTTACAATTCCTCTCACCTCGGACTTGGTTTGCCCATTCCCGTTGCGGAAGGAATTAGATTCGCTAGGAATTGGAGGTTTTGGCAGCGGATTTGGCATTAAATTCTCCTGCTTAATCGGCAGGGCGATCCCAAATTCCGTCCCGGTTCCTACCTCGGACCAAAAGTTAATCGTCCCCCCGTGTTTCTTCACGATAATTTGGCGGCCGATGGTCAATCCCAAACCAGTACCTACACCTCTCGGTTTAGTCGTAAAGAATGTTTCAAACAATTTTGCTTGAGTGGAGGCAGGTATTCCCATACCGTTATCGGAAATTCGCACTATCACTGACTCGTCGTCCAAGTATTCTGTAGTAATCACAATCCTCGGCAAAAAATTAGGTGATTGCTGTTTGATTGACTCCGAAGCCGATTGTTCTTTCGCCTCCTCCGAGCTAGTTTTCTCCATTTTTGCTTTCTCTTCCACAGCATCTAGTGCATTGTTCAGAATGTTCACAAATACCTGGTAAAGCAAACCCATATAGCCTTCAACATTCGGAATGTTCCCGTAATTGCGCACCACTTCAATACCCTGTTTGACTCGGCTGTTGAGCATTAGCAAACTGCTGTCTATGCAGGCGTGCAAATCCACGGAATTAGGGGTCGTATCGTCGAGGCGAGAAAAATCTTTCAAACTTAAGATAATAGCTTTGGCTCTTTCAGCACCCACTTGCATCGAGTCAAATATTTTCATCAAATCTTCTTTGAGAAAATCGATGTCTATTTCTTCGGCTTTGGCGCTCACTGCGGCGGGTTGCGGGTTGGGGATTTCTGTTTCGTAAGTTTCGAGCAAATCTAAAATATCTTCAACGTAAGTTCTGGCTGGGTCGATATTGGCATAGATAAAATTGATTGGGTTGTTAACTTCGTGAGCCACACCGGCTAACATCCGCCCCAAAGTTGCCATTTTCTCATTTTGAAGTATCTGGCTTTCTTGTTCAGATTTCAATTCTTCTACCAAGTGATTTACTTTCTTAATCAGTTGATTCAGCGAAGCTGCCAATACTCCTACTTCATCGGTGCTGGTAACTGGTACTTGCAACTGAAAATTAGATTCTTCAGTCACTCGCTGAGCAATTTTAGTTACAGCGGCCAGGGGTTTGGCGATCGCCTGACTGGTGAAGCCCGCCAACAGTGCTGCAACGACGATCGACAGTGCCATGCTACCAAAAATTATTTGCTCCCGCAGCGCCTGCGCTCGCTGCAGCGCCTCCCGCCCTGCATCTTCTTGCTCTTGGGCGCGATCGATAATTTCTGCTATATCGTTGACCGCCCTATCTAGTTGCAACCCTATTTTATCTCGCTCTAAATTCGACAGCAACTTGAGTTTAACGCTTTTCTGAGCAGGTGTTTTGGGCAAATTACTGATTTTTTTATTAACAGTTTCTAGCTGGTAAATGTAATTAGAAAGTAGCGGGGTGTAAGTTTTTTTAAAACTTTGTAAACCTTCTATCTGTTCCTCCCTGTATTTCTGATTTTTAAGTTCAGATAGGGACAACTTTAAGCTGTAAATATTGTTTTGTAGCTGTTGGTATTTCCTGTCAAATATTTGGGGCTGTTCGAGCCAGTAACTCATCCATTTTTGGCTGTTTTGCGTCCGCAGTAAAGACACCTGCAACTTATTTAAAAGCTGAGTTTCTCGATCGATGTGTACTTGATTATTAGTTATTTGATAGTAATGATTGCCCGCCAACATCCCGACAGCCGTTCCCCCAATCGCAACACCAAGAGCCAGTGCGTACCCACGGCAGATTTTGTCTTGAATACTGAGGTTGCCAAAGGAACGGGCTATGTGAGCGAAATAATTGGGCTTTGGTGGCTGGCTCTCTTGGATGTTATGCTCGCAAGAGGTAGAGAGTTTTTGTGAAGGCTGGTTCAGATGTTTGATATGCATAGATGCGAACCTGTGAATAATTCACGCACTGACAATTCAGTTTAACTTAACTCGCGCCTGATTTGAGAGTACCGCATAGATACTTAATTTGATGATTTTTGTGAATTAGGACGCTTTTACCCTGCCTAAGAAACCCGGTTTCTCGTTACCGCTTTCAAAGCTTCGAGGACGCAATTACGTTAATAAACGGGGTTTCTGGGTACTTAATGCGATTTTTTATGATTAGAAAAAATATTGCTCGACTCGCGATCGAATATATCACCGAATAAATAAGTAGGTAGATGCAAATAAGCCAGCCTGCGCTTTGGGCGGGCGCGAGGCTGTAGCTGAGGGTCGTGCAAGCTACAATTGCAGACTCGGGGGATCGCGCAGCTGTCCGTCTGCACCAGCCGCCGCTAAAACCCGGCAAATCGCGCCCGCAGTCGGACAGAATCGAGAGTTGCGGACTCGCGCAGTAAGATCGGGCGCTTCGCCATTTTAGATTTTAGATTTTAGATTTTAGATTTGCAATGACAGATGACTATCAGCGTAATGTAAAAATCAAAGCATAACTCTTTTATTTGCCGCTTTCCTCATGCCTTTGCCGCGCCTGTTAACCTTAATTGCTGCTTTCTGCCTCACCCTGGGGCTGATTATTGGGCTGGTGAGTTCCTTAACTGGGCTTTACAGTCAAGTTGCGTGGTCTGCTTCGCCGCTGCTGGCTAATTTGCTGATTTTCCTGATAATTGTACTTTTGGCAACGCTAATTTTTGCGCTGTTTTACTATTTTAGGCTGCTGCAACGCCCTCAGAAAGTTAAGGGAAAACGGGCGATTAATCCCAAGGTTCCTGTTGTGAAAAGTGAAGCTGCTTCGGAAAATCTCAAAGCAATCAGGCAACAAGTCGATCGCATTCAAGATGAAGTCGCGCGGCAAGCTTTGCTGTTGAGAGCCCGCGAAATTGAAGCTAGCATGGCTCGCGGCAGCGTTCGAGTAGTTGTTTTCGGCACCGGTTCTGCGGGCAAAACTTCCGCTGTCAATGCGCTGGTGGGGCGGATGGCGGGACAGGTGGGCGCGCCGATGGGAACTACCTCCGTTGGAGAAACTTACACTCTGAAATTGAAAGGAATCGATCGAGAATTAGCAATTACTGATACCCCAGGCATCTTGGAAGCGGGAGTAGCGGGAACCTACAGAGAAGAATTGGCGAGGCAGTTGGCGGCCCGGGCAGATTTGATCTTATTTGTTTTGGACGGCGATTTGCGCAAATCCGAGTACGAACCGCTGCGGGCTTTGGCGGAAATTGGCAAAAGGTCGATCGTGGTTTTTAATAAAGTTGACCTTTATCCCGACACCGACAGAGATGAAATTCTCGCTCAACTGCGGCAGCGAGTCAAAGGTTTTGTATCAGCAATGGATGTAGTCGCCATTAGCGCCAATCCGCCAAAAGTTGTACTAGAAGACGGCACAATTTTTCAGCCAGACCCGGATATTATGCCATTAATTCGGCGCGTTGCTGCGATTTTGCGAGCCGAAGGCGAAGACTTAATTGCGGACAATATTTTGCTGCAATCTCAGCACTTGGGAGACCAAGCGCGCAAGTTAATTGACGCTCAAAGGCGGCGCCAAGCTGATAAAGCAGTAGAGCGATTTCAGTGGATAGGAGCCGGAGTAATTGCCGTAACGCCTTTGCCAGTTGTGGATTTACTGGCGACAGCAGCAGTTAACGCTCAAATGGTAGTAGAAATTGCCAAGATTTACGGGTGCGAATTAAATATCGATCGGGCGAAAGAATTAGCCTTGTCTCTAGCAAAAACCCTAGCAAGTTTGGGAATAGTTGAAGGGGTAATTCAAGTAGTATCAAGGGCGCTGCAGTTAAGCGTAGCCGGGTTTGTACTTGGCAAAGCAATTCAAGCAGTCAGCGCGGCGTATTTAACCAGAATTGCCGGTAAAAGTTTTATTGAATATTTCCGCCACGACCAAGATTGGGGCGATGGTGGCATCGCCGAAGTCGTGCAAAGGCAGTTTCAGTTAAATAGGAAAGACGAGTTTGTAAAAGCATTTGTCAAAGATGCGATCGCCCGCGTTGTCGAACCTCTGAACATCTATCAGCAAGAATCGGAACCCGAACTAGAAATGTCAGCAGAAATAGAACCAGAAATAGAACCAGAACCATTGTCTCAGTCGCAGCCATACGAAGATTGGGAAACTTACAGCAACAAACGAAATGATGACTGGTAATGAGTCATTAGTCATTAGTTGTTAGTCATTAGTTATTGTATCGTGTCCGCTGACGGACGCCGCCACCCTACCAATATTTATTCCAATGCGGAGAGTGACATCCTCCTACGCCAACACAAGCTGTCACCATTTGCGTAGGCTTCTTTGCAGCCCGATGAAGGGTGTGCAAAATTTCCTTCGCGGTACTATCATCTATAGTTCCTACTACAGAAAAATTCCCGCCACGGCGCGTTTTATACTGGGGAAAATGTCCACCCCCAGTTTCTTTAGATTAATCGCGGCATTCACGTCACGATCGACCATTAAAGAATGTTGCTCATCCCAATAGTTTCGCATACCGCAATCGGTAAAAACAATTTCATTCCGATAGCACAGAACCATTGAGGTATAAGCAGGTTTTTGCGGAATGACCGCTGATCCAGCTTTTTCGGCTATGTATTCCAGCGTCTTAAAAAATTGACCAAACGCAGCATCCAACCAAGACTTATTCAGCCCTGATTTAGCTGATTGACCGTTTGGGAGGTAAGTACCCTCATCATCTTGCTTAACGAGAGTTCCGCTTTGTTAAGCTTTTTAAATTTAAATCTTCATGAAAAAAGAATTTAGCTCCAGACCTTACAAGCTTGTGAGCTGTTTTGTAGTGGAAATCTTGGCGAGAACGCGCTATCTTTTGGTGCTGTCTCGCTTCTTTTTTGGCTAATTTTCGTCGGGCTTTAGAACCGCGCTTCCGCTTGTTCCGCTTCCTTGAAATACGGTCTAACTTAGTTTGGTTTTTGCGAAGCGGTTTTAACGAAGGTAGCTTCTCGCCTGACGACGTTGCCAAATAGACATCTTCGTGTAGCACCGCATCCAACCCAATTGAGTTGTCCCAGTTTGGGGTAACTTTGTCGGGGGTGAATTGGGGTACAGAAGAGTCTTCAAGCATTATCTGGATAAACCAACCATCAGCCTTTCTGGTTACGCTAATTTGCTTGATTGTAAATCCATCGGGAATTGGGCGGTGCATCCGAACTTTTATGACGCCTAACTTCGGCAATCGGATATAAAACCAATTCTTGCGAACCAATTTAATCCAGTAGTTGTTGGCCGTAGAAAAAGTCATCGTTCGGTAATCCGCTTCAGTCTTGAATCGAGGTTTACCCGATCGCCCGCCTTTACTATCCCCTATGACAAACCGCTAAAATGCTTTGTCTACTCGCTTGGATACATCTTGCAGAATAGTTGAATCTACCTGCTTGAAGTCCAATAGCTCGCCACTATGGAAGACTTTTACCAAGTCTTTTTTGATAACGGGCAATTGTTGTTTTTGAGAGTAGTAGTTGGGCTTTTCGCGAGGCGCAGAAATACTAGCAATCAACGGACAAGCATTCACAGTAGTGCGATTCATCTCCCACCAATCAAATCTATCGCCTAGTTGTCTGTTGTACCAATAACGGCAAATTCTCAACCAGTGGTTAAGAGTTTATTTTTGAGCGGTATTAGGATAGAACTGATACTGATATGTTGTCTTCATTGCGCTACGATCTTTACGCCTTTGCTTGGGAATAAAAATACCAGAAAACACTATACCATGTCAAGGGATTTAATAATTATATCGAACAGCAATGTTGGTCTAGTAAATAAAAATTTGTTCATCTCGTCATCCACATCTTCATTGCTCGCCCGCTATGCTTGTGAGGGCATGAAAATGTGGAATTCTCGATTCACGCGCCTCTGGTCCCACACTAACCTTTGATCGGTCTAGTGTGGGGCTTCCCGTCTGACTAGCTAAAGCTGTGGTTTTTGAGATTGAAGCTAGGGACAGTAGCTAGCTACGGGCTTAGTTAAACTTAAAATTTGTGTAAATTTAAAAATTACCCGCGGGTGCGTCGCCACCGATTTTTTTCACCGAAATACTTCGTTGCAGCAGGCAAGCAAGAGTAAAAAAACAGGTTTCTGAGAACCTGATTGCGTCCTGAACTCAAATTTATATTAATTTTTCACGCACAGCGAAAGCTAAAACTTCATATTGCAGGTAAATTCGCTCGGGCTGGGCGTCGATTGATTGACTGGCAAGTTGATTCACTGCTTGCTGCCCGTTTTGAAACCAAAAATATCTCACGAGTCCCACCGCTGCTGTAATTGGCATTACAAAAGAGATTACCGAAACACTTTGCAGAGGTAATTTTCCCGAAATTCTGACAATAGCCGGATTCAAAAGTACGATCGACATCGTGGGCGGTTGAGAAATAGGCGTGATTTTTTAATCAGATACTCCCTGAGTCTCCGGTGCCGGATTATATTAAGAAATATTACAATAATTTTACACGTGGGGGAGACTCCGGGGGGCTCAAGGCAAACCATCTGAGCGATCGATCGGATCGAACACAATTTTGATAAGATTTAAGACTCACAACAAAATTTGCTATTGTCCGTCCGGGTAAAAACAGTCAGGAACCTCAGCCTAAAGGCATGAGGCTTGAAGGAGGAATCTAACAAGCCATTCTGACCAGCCTAAGTCTTAACTGACTACGTTTTTTGAGTCACGATACCCTGGGATGCGTAGCTAGTCCCTTGCTCTATCGTTGAGAGTTAAACAGTTCTAAGGTCACTGGAACAGTGCTTTCAGCCTAACAAGCTCACTAAACCTTGGCGAAGCTAACTTTACTCCGAAAAGAGATTGAGGCAACCATACCTCACGGGAGGGGCAACCATACCCCTCCACCCTGCGAGGGGATTCAATTCAATGTAAAGCCGTCCTAAAAAGACGGGGTTTCAAACCCATAGTTCTGATGAGCGATCGACCAATTATTCTCGGTATTGTCGGAGACAGCGCAGCGGGCAAAACCACCCTGACGCGGGGAATTGCCCAAGTATTGGGGCCAGAAAATGTCACAGTGATTTGCACTGATGACTATCACCGCTACGACAGAAAGCAGCGGGCAGAAATCGGGATCACAGCATTGCATCCCGACTGCAATCACCTCGACATCATGCAGCAGCACCTTAGCCTGCTGCGCACCGGACAAGCAATTCTCAAACCTATCTACAACCACACGACAGGTACATTCGACCCACCGGAATACATCAAGCCCAGCAAATTTGTAATAGTTGAAGGTTTGCTGGGTTACGCAACCCGAACAATCCGCGATTCTTACGACGTAAAAGTGTATCTCGCTCCTCCCGAAGAGTTGCGAACTCAGTGGAAAGTTAAGCGCGATATCATGAAGCGCGGTTATACTGAAGAACAGGTGCTTGCAGAAATAAAAAAACGGGAACCGGACTCTGAAGACTTCATTCGTCCTCAGCGGAAATCGGCCGACGTTGTAGTTAGTTTTTACCCGCCAGAAGCGGACAATGAATCCAATTTGAGCGTCCGTTTAGTGCTCAGGCCTACAATACCTCACCCTGATTTTACTGAGATTTTAGGTCGAGGCAGCGAGAGTTTTAAACCTGCGATTCGCTTGGGACTCGATCGGGATATGGGCAAACCAGTTGACGTTTTGGAAGTAGACTCCCACGCTACCAGCGACCAAGTAAACGAACTAGAAATGATTTTGTGCAGCGAGTTGCCGCACCTGCGGGGATTTTGCACCGCCCAAGGCAACCCGGAAATTGGCAAACTTATCGGCACAACGGGCGAAGTTTTGCAAAGTTACCCGCTAGCTTTGACGCAGTTGCTAGTTGCCTATCACATGATGAAAGCAATTCATGTGTATTAATTGAGAAAACTCGGCGGTTGAAACCGCTCTGCAAGTCAAATTTTCGTCTGCAACTCGACGCTCGATTCGGCGAAGGTCCGGCGCGGACGTTCATAGTGGTAAGGTGCGCATTGCGCACCCTACAAATAGCAGCATTTCGCCAGTAGTTTTATGTACATAATTTAGGGGCGAAATTGCGGAATTTTAATTATATTATTTGTGTCACAGTTAAGGATAAATCCTCAGTGCTGGTAAAGTCAGATTAGCATTAGCCAATTGCTGAATTGGCAGCGAGACGGGCAACTGACTTTGAGGTGCGGGCAGCATTTCGCCTCGGAAGTCGAGGAGGGTGACGAGCAGCAGGTAGGCAACTGCTAAAGTTATAGAAATCACCCCAGTGATAATAGCAATAATTTTTGAACGATCCATATTCAGCAAATTTTAAGTGCAGCTAATATTAGTTTAACATTAAAAAGAGCAATTATTACTGAAGTTATGCCATAGAATATAATCAGGTGCTACTTACTTCGCTTACGAAAATGGAACCTCTTATAGATGCGCCAACTTCCACCGAGATGCCCGGAGCAACCCGAGTAGTGGAAACATTTAATCTGGGCAAGTTCTACCGTACTGGCTTTTGGATGAACCAAAAGATTGAATCGCTCAAAAGTTGCACTCTGAGTGTCTTTGAGGGGGAAACTTTCGGGCTGTTAGGGCAAAATGGAGCGGGGAAAACTACGCTGCTGAAAACTTTGCTGGGTATAGTGCGGCCGACTTCTGGCAGGGCGCTGCTGTTGGGGAGGCCTTTGGGCGATCGCACTGTGAAGCAGCGAGTCGGCTATTTGCCAGAAAATCCCTATTTTTACGATTATCTCACGGGCTGGGAATTCTTGCAGTTTGCCGCGGGGTTATTTCAAATTCCCCCCTCGATTCAGCGGCAGCGAATTCCGCATTTGCTAGACTTAGTTGGGCTATCTCAATCGGCAGCAATTAAAAAACAGTTGCGCCAGTATTCTAAGGGAATGCTGCAACGGATTGGCATGGCTCAAGCTTTGATTAACAATCCAGATGTGGTATTTTTAGATGAGCCGATGTCGGGTTTAGATCCGATGGGACGCTATCAGATGCGGGAGATAATTTTATCGCTGAAAAATCAAGGAAAAACAATTTTTTTTAATTCGCATATATTGTCTGATGTGGAGAAGATTTGCGATCGAGTGGCAATTTTGGCCAGAGGTGAGTTAATCTGCATTGGTGCGATCGACCAACTCCTCGGCAATACTGAAACTTATCGGGTTGAAGGTAGGGGCGGCCACTTGAATATCCTGAAAAAATGGATACCGGATATGGAAGTTGATGAGAATTTGTGGTGCGGTCATTTGCAGGGCGCTCCGAAGGAGTTTCTTTCTAGTCTGAGCGCTACGGGAGGGCAGCTAATTGGGATGAATTTGGCTAAGCCTACTTTGGAAGAGTTTTTTATGCAGCAACTGCAAGAAAGAGGGATTTATTCTAGTGGTTGAAGTATCTTAAAAGAGATAGATTGGGATGGATGGTGGCGCGGGGGCGGGTTTACGAAATTGTGGGTTTTGGGCAATTATTGTCGGTCAACCCGCCCCTACAGGGTTATTGAAAATGGTGCAATATATCAGTTTAATCTCACATTCTGCGCCATTGTTATGGCTCCTGTAGGGGCGGGTTCGCCAACAGCTTTAAAGGGTGCAGACAGGTTAACTAAACCCGCCCCTCCTCCAGGTTTTTTTCGTTATTTTAAAAGAGGTAGATTGCGATTGATGGTGGTGTGGGGGCGGGTTTATAAGATAGTGGGTTTTTGGCAATTATTGTCGGTGAACCCGCCCCTACAGAGTTATGTTTTTTACTTCCGTTAACAATGGCAACGGTAGATTTGCACATACTAACTCTGCACAATTCCACTGCCGCAGATGCTCATAGACTTCAGAAATAATCGCATTTGCCGCATCTAAATCTTGTGCTTGAGAAGCATGATAGTGCGCTCTGATTAACGGCTTAATATCCTCGATATCTTGCCATTCTGATTTTGGTTTGAGGGGAATGCTGATATAATAATTATATGCTTGGCTGTGGGCGGTACGGAGATGTTCAGGGTTTTGACTTAGCAGGTACTCGGCCTTTTCTCGGACTAGCGGATGCAACTGATAGGATTTGAGGTGGCGATCGTAATATAGCAATTGTCGGCGTTTAAGTGCTTGAATAATATTTTCTTTAAGTTCATACTTGCTAACTTCTGGCATTTGAGCGCTAATTCCCGCAAAAGATAGCGGATATTCTGAGGTTTGATAGACAGAAATTCGGCTGAGACAAGTTTGCTCGCCGTCGCCCAGACGCGCTATCATTTCATCGATCGCTCTTTCAATATCTCGAATCAGCAACCAGTCTCTCTGGTGCAGGAAAATCCCGACATTTCCCTGAAACTCGGTATCATCTCGAATCAAGGCTGCGACGAGTTGTAAGGCTTTGGGATGTCCTGAATAGCGATCGCATATTTCGGCTAATTCCTCTGGATTTGCAGTCAAATTAAAAGATTGCAAGAGGGCAACTGCGGCATCTCGATCCAATCCGTTTAGCTGGAATTCGCGGGTGACAGTTGGCGGCAATTCGGCTAGGCTTTCGCGACTGGTGAATATAATTTTGCTTTGATGTTCTGTTTCTAATAACTGTTTGAATAACCAAGCATATTCTGCACAATCGTCTGCGAAATAACCAGCAGCTTTTGCTTCTCCTGCTTTCAAAAGTGTGTCTGCGCGATCGAAAACGAGCAAGCAAGGTTTTTCTCTGAGGATTTTGAGCAGATTTTCGGTTTTTTTGAAATAGTCATTTTGAGGATTGACGGCTGCGGTAATGTCGCCGTTGGAGAGGGTGAATAGCAGGGAGTCAATTATGCGATCGAAGGGGGGTGCTTTGCCTGTTGCAGATTGCAAGGATTGCCAAGCGGCGCAGGTGAAGGGGGTATTTTCTGTGTGGAGTTGGCGAATTAGTTGGCTGACGAGGCAGGTTTTTCCGATGCCCGGTAATCCGACAATTGAGATGGCGATGGGAACCCCCCCAGCCCAGGGCGGGCACGGGGGCACCGCCCCTACAAGATGGGGTTCAACAATTAGGGTTTTTAAGGTGTCGATTTCTTTGGTGCGCTGTACCCAATTTCTGACGGGGGGTAAGTTTTCTGGGAGGGGGAAAGGGCGATCGGTTTGGTTTTCTAGGGGGATATCTGCGATCGCGGCGGCTAAAAGTAATTCGGTTTGCTTGATATCATTGCGCTCGATAATATCTTCCCAGTTATTAATTCCTACAGCTTTGCAAATATCGATAAATGTTTCGCGTCGAATTCGGTTTTGCGCCCAAAACCTCTTTAAAGTAGCTTTTGAAGTTAGAGCGACTTTGCACCAGGTATCCTCACTTTTATTCCATCCGAGATTGCGTCTTACCATGTCAATGATTTTTAGCCCTTCTGCGGATGCTCTGAGCCAACCTGCCATTGCTATTTACACATTACTATTTTTAATCGATGTAATTTTACCATGTTCATCTGTGGTTCCAAAAAGTGCGAGATTCCTTTACCAAATAAGATTCAAACCAGTCAACGGCATCCTGCTATCCCCACATCTGACCGCGAACTTCAGCAAGGTCTGACTCACTAATATCAACTCCCCGCCTCAAACCCCGTAAAGACTTGCGGTGTACAGGCGTTTGCGCCAATTCCCACTCAATTTTGGGAGCCACTCGCTCAATCAAACGCACCTTATCCACCAGCTTTAGCTGCTTTACCAAGTTGAGAACTTCTTCTAAAGTAACGGCTGTTTTTGATGCCATCATTTTACCCTAGATATTTTCCCCACTCTATCATCATTTGATGTCGATCGCCCTTTCATCCATCCGCGTTCATCTGCGGTAAAAAAAAACACCATCACTCCGCCAAAAGCTCTCTAACCCTGTCCCGAAACAAACGCACCGCCGCCCTTTGTCCGATAGTTTTACTTTGCTCTATAAAAGCCGGAATTTCTGCGATCGGCAAAAACGGAAAAGCCAGACTATTCTCCCTCTGCTCGTAATTACCCTCAACCAATTGATACACCAAAAGACTTTGATTGCGATATCTCCAGATTTCAGGAACTCCCAGAGAAGCATAAATTGAGAACTTATTCACAGAAGAACTCGTGTAATCTGATTCTACTACTAAATCGGGTGGCGGATCGGCGGCTAAATTGATACTTTTACCTCTAACTACCGATTCATTTTGAATGTAAAAACAAGTATCCGGTTCAATAGCACGAGTTAAATCTTCCCGTTCCAGAGTCAACGCACCGAGCTGTCTCATCTCAATTTCCATTTCATCTACTACAACACCAACAAAGTGTTCTATCATTCCCACTGGTTCTTCATGTTCTGTAAGTGGCATTCTGATTTCTAAAACTCCTTCAGCATAAGCAATTCTCCAGGCTCTACCGTCGCCGACATCAGACATTATCGCTTTAAATGTTAGCCATTTAATGCCTGTCAAAGTAATTAAGTTTTCCTCGCTACTTTGTTGAGGAGGAGTCGATGTAGTTGTTAGCATTTCAAGTGCGGTTAATTAAGCTTTCACTGATTTTAACACCATCGCCCTTATTCCATCTGCGTTCATCCCCGTTCATCTGCCTTCATCTGCGGTTGCTAAAAAGAGCGATCGCCCTTAACACAAAAAGTGCGATCGCCCCTTTCAATTCCTAACCAGAAATCACCTCACTCAAAAGATGAGCCTGAGAACCCTCAAGTCGAGGCCCATGAATCTGCACCACGCTAGAAGCCAAGAAATTGCCCCAGCGCGCCGCTTGTGTAGAACTCAAACCATTAGTAATTCCAAACAAAACACCGCCAGCAAAAGCATCCCCAGCACCCACAGTATCGATCGCCTTTACCGGAAATCCAGCCACATCAACAATCTGTTTGTTCTCCACCACCATGCAGCCTTTATCCCCATTAGTGATAAAAGCCAAATCCGAAATCTCGCTCATCTTGCGAGCGCACTCTTCCAGAGATTCCTCCTTAAAAAAGCTCCGAACTTCATCAGCATTGCAAAAAATTACATCGCAATATTCCGAAACCACCTTGTGAAAATCATCAGCAAATCGATCGACTAAAAAGCCATCCGAAAAAGTAAAAGCCACCTTCACACCCAGACGCTTAGACTGTTCCATCGTTTCAATGCTAGCCTTTCTCGGATCCGGAGCATCCCAAAGATAGCCCTCAACATAACTGTACTTGCAGTGAGCCAGTCGATCGACATCAATATCAGTCGCAGCCAGAGTAGTAGAAACCCCCAAATTAGTACACATCGTGCGTTCCGCATCCGGCGTAGTCAGCACTACACAAGTACCAGTGGGTTCCTGCGACGACTCAGCAGGATGCACGTTAAAATCAATCCCCGCCGCCAGCAAATCTTGCCGATAAAACTCGCCGTTAGTATCCTTAGCAACCTTCCCCGAATAATACGCTTTACCGCCGCTTTGAGCCAAACCAATCATCGTATTTGCCGCCGAACCCCCCGATCGCATTTGCAGCGAATTGTGCGCTAAATCGTGCAAAATTCCCCCCTGCGTTTCCGAATTCATCAGCGTCATCCCGCCACGACTCAGCCCGTGGCCGAGTACAAATTCATCTTCTACCAATGCTAGGATGTCTACAAGGGCATTGCCTACGCCAAACACATCCACGGAACGGGAATCTTGATTGTTTTCTGTCATGAGTGCTTTTTTTTGATACTAATTTTGGACTTGCGCAAAACACCTTTTGTTTGGCTATCGACAGTGTAAGGTGCTGGGCGCGCACCCTACGTTTTATCGAAATGTGCGCCGTGCGCACCCTGCGTTTTATCGAAATGTGCGCGCGGAGCACCCTACGTTATCGATAGGGTAAGGTGCGCACGGATCCCCCTACATTTAGATGTTCTGCGTAAGTTTTATAGTAACATTTAGATGTTCTGCGTAAGCTATAACTATATTTGCTTTTATCCCAAATCTAAAATCCCAAATCTAAAATCCCAAATCTAAAATCCCAAATCCCCAATCTAAAATCTAAAATCTAAAATCGATATGGCTGATACTTGTGTCCCACCTCTGATTCAGCAAATGTTGCAGCCCGGGTTTTACCCGCACGGGGTGACAGAACCAGTGCACCTCATTCAGACTCACGTTTCCTTTGTTTTGCTGACAGGAGATTATACTTACAAAATCAAGAAACCAGTCAATTTTGGGTTTTTGGACTATTCAACGTTGGCAAAACGGCTGCATTTCTGCACCCAAGAATTGCTGATGAACCAGCGCACGGCACCGGAAATTTATCTAGAAGTTTTGCCCATTATCCAAACTGGCGATTCGTTTCAATTGGGCAGCAACTTACCTGCTATAACTTCGGCAGAAATAACTGTAGAATACGTGCTAAAAATGCGGGAGTTTCCTCAAGATTCGCTGTTGCTCAGCTTGTTGGAACGCGGACTGTTGACCGAGCAACTTATGGCAGACTTAGGGCGAGAAGTTGCCAAGTTTCACAGCAGGGCAATTAGTAATAGCTACATTCGCCAATTTGGCGAAGTCAGTCAGATTCGCACAGCAATAGATAACAATTACCTGATTTCTGAAAAATATATTGGCGGGCCGCAGACTCAGACACAATATCAGGAAACTAAAGATTATACTGATGCGTTTTTTGCGAACAACCCAGAGTTATTTAACCGACGGATTGCCCATAATAAAATTCGCGAGTGCCACGGAGATTTGCACTTGCGGAATATAGCATTGTGGCCAGATAAAATATTGCTGTTCGACTGCATTGAATTTAACGAGGAGTTTCGCTTTGTTGATGTCATGTACGATGTCGCTTTTACAGTAATGGATTTGGAATCGCGGGGGCGCAGAGACTTAGGCAATGCTTTTCTCAATACTTACATCGAACAAACAGGGGATTGGGAAGGACTGCAACTGTTGCCTCTGTATTTGAGCCGTCAAGCTTATGTTAGAGCGAAAGTAACTTCGTTAATGTTGGACGATCCCGCTATTTCAACTGCCCAAAAAGCAGAGATTTCACAGACGGCGGCTCATTATTATAAACTGGCTTGGCAATACACAAAACCGCGCCGGGGAAAGTTAACTTTGATGTCGGGTTTGTCTGGTTCTGGCAAGAGTACAGCAGCTCGATATTTGGCTCGCCGCACTGGGGCAATTCACATTCGATCCGATGCTGTTCGCAAACATTTAGGGGGAATTCCTATAAATGAACGGGGGGGAGAAGATTTGTACTCGGATGAAATGACGGCACAGACTTATGGTAGATTGTTAGAGTTGGGGATAATTCTGGCTGACCGAGGTTGGGATGTGATTTTAGATGCAAAGTTCGATCGCCAAAACTTGAGAACCGATGCGATCGATCGAGCTCAATCCCACGGCTTGCCCCTGCAAATCATTTACTGCACGGCACCAATGGAAGTATTGCGAGAACGACTGCAACAGCGCAGGGGCGATATTGCCGACGCGACGGCAGAACTATTGAGTTCGCAGCAAGCAGCTTTTCAACCTTTTACAGAATTAGAGCAAATTTCTGTAAACATTGTAGATACCGCGCAAGACTTAGAGGTACAATTAAACTTGATTTGTAGGGAGTAGTTGCAGATCGATCGCCCTTGCCAATTGGATTGTCTGCTAATATTGTCAATATCTTTCTGTGTTATTACAAACACAACTTGCAGCTCATGCCAAAATATACCGGAGACTCCAAGGGGTTTAACCCCGCGCTGATATGGTTTGTGTTGTTTACCGTTGGGTTTCGCTTAGTAGGATGTTCGCTGCCCCTCAGTCTCGGTCTTGGTGTCATCGGCGGCGTGGCAGCAGGTTTAATGGTCGCTTGGTGGCACAACGAACTACTACTCAACCCGAATATACGTTCCAAGGATAAAAAGTCGGATGCTGTCCTCAAGAAAGAAGTAGTGGAAAGGGAGAAGAAAGTATATAGTAAAACCTCTAGGCGTGAAGCTCCTACATTGTTTAGCTGGTTGTCAGGGCCAGAGGATCGTCGCTAGCACCCAAAATAGTTTTGAGTATTGAGTTTTAAGCTTTAAGTTAAAGAGTTCATAATTCACAACTCAATACTAAAAATTAACAACTCCCGACAACCAAATTACTAATTATTAATTACCCATTACCGCTAACTAGCAATTAGAACTATAGCGGTTCTCAAGCGTGGTGAGGTATGCCCTATGCCCACGGAGGCCTATGCCCTATGCCCACGGAGGCCTATGCCCTATGCACGTCGGAACATGTTACGCTCGAAAGGCTATACTTGCTGAATGTTTGTATTTCTGTCGAAACTCCTGCCGCTGTTTATTTATCCTTTGGGGTTGAGTTGCCTGTTAATGATGGCGGCTTTAATAACACTTTGGAAGCATCCCAAATGGGCGGCGGCGCCAATGGCTGCGGCTCTAATTATTTTACTGCTCGGAAGTAGCGGTTGGGTTTCAAAATCGTTAGTTCGATCGCTCGAATGGCAAAACTTACCAACCGCCGAACTCCCGCAAGCTGAAGCGATTATCGTCTTGGGCGGCGGTGTCAAAGCAGCTTTACGCCCCCGTCCTTGGGTAGAATTAGGGGAAGCGGGCGATCGAATAATCTACGGTTCCCGACTTTACCGGCAAGGCAAAGCTCCCCTGCTCATTCTCAGCGGCGGTAGAGTAGATTGGGAAGGTGGCGGGCCTCCCGAATCGGCAGACATGGCAGAAATTGCCCAAACAATCGGCGTACCCGCATCAGCAATTCTGCAAGACCCCGATTCAAACAACACCTATCAAAATGCCGTCAACGTGCGGAAAATCTTAGATGCTAAAAGCATAAAAGGGCCGGTTTTGCTAGTGACATCGGCGATGCACATGACTCGATCGCTCTTAATTTTCCAGCGTCAGGGAATAAAAGCAATTGCCGCACCAACAGACTTTCAGATAACGCAGCAGGATATGGCAGCATCCCAAAGGAATTGGCAAGCAGCCACACTGGATTTATTGCCGGATACCTATCAGTTACACCAGTCAACTAAAGCTTTGAAAGAATACATCGGCTTAATCGTTTATCGTCTGCGGGGATGGCTTTAACAGAATTTTAGATATTAGATTTGGGATTTGGGATTGAAGAATTCAAATAGTCTCAACCGTGAAGTCACCTCCAAAATCGTAATATCAATTCCCGTTGCATCGTCAGCCGTCAAATCCAGTCAACAGTCAACAATCACGGATGGATAGTGCAACCGGAATTTATCTTATTAATCTGCGTTAATCTGTGTTTATCTGCCTGTATCTGCGGTGAAAAAAAGAGAATGTATTAACCGCAGATGACAAGGGATAGACGCGAATTCACGCAGATAAAGAGAAGAGAGATAGGAATAATTCCGATGCTAACAGATTTAATATAAATCCCAAATCCCAAGTCCAAAATTGATTCAGTGTGTTAGCTTAAAGTCATTACAGCCAAGATTAGCCCCAGTCGCCCCCAAACAATCATGCTGCCCCACGAGTTGCAAAACATTGCCCCAGAACCGACTCCCGCGGCCGAAATTTTTCAGAGACACCAAATTGTCCGCGAGTTTTACGATGAAATTAAGTACCGTCAAGAACTAGAACTTCATTGCCAGTGGTATTACGCTACAGCCAAGCAGCATCAGCAGGAATTGCAGAAAATGCAGGGAGATTTGAATATCTTCGGTTGGTTCAGCCGCGGACGGTCGAAAAATTAAGGATTCAACAAAAAAGATGGTTTGTAGTAAGGAGGAGAGTCCCACCGATCGACTAAAAGCCCCAGAAAAAACTGAAGTCCTCACTACAAACTCTAAAATGGCTGTAGGACCCCCGTCCAAACACGGATACTTGCCAAGGACAGGAGTCGCTATCGGCCGAAAATTTTAGACTAAGGTTCACACTCCCAGATTCATCTGTGGAGTAAATCTAAAATCTAAAATCTAAAATCTAAAATCGACTGACCGGATTTGATATTCTCTTTGAGTTCCGGCTTCAACTTTTGAGACAGCTAGACTTCCGAAGATATCAATTCGACCTCATCCTCTTTCAGGTGAGCTCGAAATTTTTTGTCAAATTGTACTAGAACCGGCAAATTAGCACTGACAGGTCGGCCGTGCCATTCGTGAACGATCGCCACGACTTCTCCTTCCATACCCTTAAGATCAAATGGTTGACTGCGATTTTGAGGGTGGTGGTAGACAACAACAGAGTTTTTAATGCAAACGCGATCGCCAACTTTCATAAATTTAAACTTAGTGTTCTTTCTTCCCAACTATACAAAGCGTGCAAGTGCAGAACACCTGTACGCTTTGGCGACAGTCTTTTTATCTTCCCACACAAGTAGAGCGAAAACTCAAAGAAACTTGTGGGTTTTCTGTCGGTGCTTCGATCGCCCGCCGCGATCCCCGGAAGCCGATCGGCCGATCGATCCTCGGTCGATCCGGCAGGCCCGATCGGCATTTAAACCCCGATCGGGCGGATTCTCAAGGGCGGGAATTGATTTGGGCCGGCTAATCGAGAAACGATCAACTTAACTGATTTAACCAACACTCAACATCAACGGCCAAGGTTTGGCCCAACTCCAGCAACTGCCGGATCGAAGACAAGTCCCAGCCGGCGCCGGAACCTGCAATCCCCAAGGCAACGGCAGCGACCACAGTGTCGCCCGCCGAGGCCTCTTGCAGCTGCAGCCAGCCCAAACACAGAGGCACAATTTGACTGTGCAGAGAATCGAAATACAGTTCCTGCGATTTGTCCAAACACAAACCCAGACTCAGCCGATCGCCCACTGCAATCAAACGCTCGATCGTGCGGATATCAGCTTCTAACTTGACAGGCGATCGGTCCTCCGGACCCGATCCTCCTTGCAGCAGCGCGTCAAGCGATCGCCAAACCAGCTTTTCCAAAATTTGCTTGACTTCGGGAACGTTCAACCGACAGCGGAGATGGCCGCTTTCAGTGGCGATCGCCTCTATTTCTGCCAGCAGCGCCTCCGGGTCCTCGGTTTCCAGTTCCAGGGCCTTGGCCGCCGTCAAACAGCGGTGTCCCAAAGCCACCTCAGCAGCCACCTGCAACTCTACGGGTACCGGGAGTTCGTCGCGGTGGAACGCCATCATCACCCCGTAATTTTCCCGGTAAACCTGAGTGTAAAGCTGATCCAACCGAGTCAAATTTTCCTGACTCAGCAACTGCACGATCCGGTGGCGTTCCTCAGCAAACAAATCCCGCAAGCTAAAGGACTGATCCCCAAACAGCCGCACCATTTCCAGAATCGCGTGGGCCGCCGAAGCTTCTTGCATAACTCCAAACAACCGCTCTTTGAGCATAGTGTAAGACCGGCGGCTGCCAAAAGGCTGAATGCAGCAGTGGAAGTCCCAGCCGCCGAGGTGCAACGCAGCAAACACATAAACCTCTGTTTCCCGCGTAATTTCCGAGGTTAACTGCAATTGACCCACAGCCAGAGTCATCGAGCCCATGCGCTGAATTTGGAAATCTTCCTGCAGGGCCTGATAGCAGTAAACTCGCTGTTCGCGGGGATATTTGGCAAACAGAGAACTGATCGCGTAGTGGGCTGCCACCTGTCTGAGACTAATTTGAGCTGTCACCACGAGTTTGCGGTAAACTTCGGCCCCTGTTTTGAAATAGTCAACGTTGCTGGGTACGAGGGCTAGTTGAGCGACAAACTCCTTTTCTAGCTGGACGCCGGTAACTTCGCCCGCCAATTCCAGCGCCCGGGCCGCGTAGCGCAGAACTTGCACGCCTTCTGGCCGCGAGATTTCTTCAAAAAACCAGCCGCAGCTAGTGAACATGAACAGGGCGTGGCGCTGCATTTCCAGCAGTCGCAGTGCGTCCACCTGTTCTCCGGCATCGAGGGGGCGCACTTGATGGCGTTCGAGGAAACTTTCAACGTTAGCGGGCGATCGATCCCGAATGACCTCAATATATTCATCTCTGGCTTTCCAGGGATCGCGCAACAGCTTGCGCCCTGCTTCTTCGTAAATCGGAATCAGTCGATCGCGCAGCCAATTGAGAGTATCGCGCAAAGGGCGGCGCCATTTTTGGTTCCACTCGCCACCGCCGCCGCAGCCGCAATCATCTTCCCAGCGACCGACCCCGTGAGAGCAACTCCAGGCCGTCACGGGTTTGAGTTCCACTTCCCAAGCGGGAGGATTTTGACTTATATAATGAGCAAAATTCGTCACCGTCCAGCCTCGACGGGGAAACTCTTCTGTGAAGGCGTAGGCGAGGCATTTTTCGGTTCCGTTTTTGTGGTGGCCGAAAGTTTCGCCGTCCGTCGCCACGCAGATTAATTGAGCCGGTCGGTGGTCTCCCCGTACTGCTTGACCCAAGCGCCCGGCCAAGTGGTTGCTGCTGCTGAGAACCTCATTGAAGCCCATATCCCGCGAGATCGGGCCATCGTAGAAAAAGATATCAATGTAGGGTGTGTTGGGTGCTGGGGCTTCGGTATTTTGGAAGTGCCTGCGACCAAAATGGTGAGAACTCAGCGGCGAGAGTTGGTGGTCAGCCAGTAACCGCATTTCTGGTTTCAAATAGCAGCGGTACGGGCGAGTCGGATCGATTTGGCCGCCGCCGACTTCGTGCCATTCGGAATTTTCCGTTGGTTCCCCTTCTTGGTTTTGCCCGATGAACGGGCGGCAGCGTTCTGCTTGGGAGGGGGCTAAGACTATGAAGCGGATGCCTTCGGCGACTAAAACTTCGAGGGTGGCGTAGTCTACGGCGGTTTCGGCGAGCCACATTCCTTCGGGATCGCGACCGAACCGGGAGCGAAAATCTGCGATCCCCCACCGAATTTGGGTGTATTTGTCTCGCTCGTTAGCGAGCGGCATGATGATGTGATTGTATACTTGGGCGATCGCGTTGCCGTGACCGTTGAGCCGCTGACAGCTTTTGCGATCGGCTTCGAGAATCCGCTGGTAGACTTCCGCGTCGTAGCGTTCGAGCCAGCTCATCAGGGTCGGCCCGATGTTGAAGCTCATGTACTCGTAGTTGTTGACGATCCCCGTGACGAAGCCGCGATCGTTGAGTATGCGGGCAAAGGCGTTGGGGCGATAGCACTCGTTGTCAATGCGTTCGTTCCAGTCGTGGGCTGGAGAGGCGCTGGCTTGGCGTTCGATCGCGTCCAGGTAAGGGTTTTCCCGTGGCGGCTGGTAAAAGTGACCGTGAACCGTCACGCAGACCCCAGTTGCAGAAGCCACGGTGCCTTGGGTTGCAGCGGTAACGGTTGGCGAAGGCAAAGGTACCACATCGGATTGAGTTGTAGAAATCGAAATCATGCGATCGAATCCTCAAGTAGTTAAAGACAATAAAACCAGCCTAATTAGAGACTAAAACCTGACGCAGCAAGAGTTGCAGCTAGGCCTCTCTTGGGGCTAAATTTTGGCAGACAAGTTTTAATACAGTAGTATTGCTAGCAAAGCATTCGTTCCAAGATGCCAACCGTCGATCCCTGGTTTTTTTCCCAATGCTTTGCTGTTGAAAGAGTTAAAAAAGGTAGCTTTTGCTGCTTTTTGGCACTTGCGACCCATTTCGGGTTAGTGCTCGCAGGGCTGCTCGTTGAGAGTTTCATTTACCTTGCTGGATTGTAAAGTCTTATTCATTAAATAGCAACTTTTCGCCGGAAAGATTTAATTTTTGGCAATAAATCTTAGCGGTTGTGGATATCGGTTTAATGCCCGATCAATTTATAGAGTAGGAGTATTGCCCGAGTTTCGCATCATACTTTAGGCGCTTTTTACCTAAGTTCTGGAGAACTTAGGCCGATTGGGTTAGGGCGGGGCACATTTGCTGGAAATGTACTTTCCAGAAGACTTGTAACACTTGTGCGGAGTCAAAAGGCAACAAAAAACCAAAACGGTAAGTGTTATGTTTTAACTCCTCAGAGGTATGTGAGGGCGGAGGAGGAGGCATTGGAGGAGGAGGAGGGTTTGGACGAGAAGAGGCTGCATTTGACGGCGAAGGAGGCCTCTGCTGCACCCGGTTGCTGTACTCTTGCTGTCGTCCTGCCGAAAGCTGATTGGGACGTTTTTGGGGCGATCGCAGACATTGCGGAGGACAGTATCAGACTAATCCAGAAATTAGTTATACTGTATTATCTAATTCCCTGACTGTAAATACTGCAAGTCCGTACTGACGAAACAATGAAAACATCAACCCATATCAAGGATATTTTGCCCGTTCCATCTGACCTTTGTTTCAAAAAATATTTTTTTCTTCGCTCAAATTGTCAGCAAAAAAATGATACAATTGGCCCAATTAAGTAGCCAAATTAACTTTTTATTGCGCTGGCTCAATATCTAGGTAATCATCTAATAAAGGCGATATTTATTTGTTACAGCTACCAAGTTCACCAAACCTCTCGCAAACATGGAAGATTACCAAGCTGCTTTTTTACAACGTCATACGGATACTGAAAAACTTTGTCACTCCGACCGAAAAGTAGCCGCCATGCACTTCGGAGGCATTACCATAGAATGTTTACTAAAAGCGATGATATTAGCTTCCCTGCCCAAAAGAGCAAAGCGAGAATGGAAAACTGATTCTAACAATCCTCAACACACCATTACTAATCCGGGACATAGTTTTCAAGATGCTTTGAAGCGGCATAATAAGCTTCATGATAGAGTGCAAAAGTTTCCACAAGTAATGAAATGGCTTAACACAGTTGAAAATCCCAACAATCAACATTTTATAGATATGCGCTACTCTAGTAGTGAATCTGATGAGCCAAACTATAAGCAGTGGCTATTTGCATATAATAGTCTCAGAAGTTGGTTACAGACGCAAGCTACTAAACTTTGAGGACGCAGATATGCAGGAAACTTGGCAAGTATCGCTTAAACGGGATCTTACGGACATTTATGTACAGACTCCGCAGGAATGGACTGACATAAATATTTCAACTTCTGGCCTTCTGAATTTAACGATTATAAGTGATCGCTTTAAAGAATTATCTTTACCACAGCGAAAAGAGGAAGTGTATCGCATCCTTCATAAATTTAAAATATCCCCAGGTTTTATTTCTTTATATACAGTAGAAGAAGCAAGATCTTTGGATTTGTCCGCCCCCCAGCTTACAAATGGAAGTTCAGTACAAACTTGGCAAGATTTAGCTTTGTGGGCGGCAAATCCTCAAAATCAATCTCAATCCCCTCAACCTGAACCCCGCATTCCTCGAACAATAACATTCTACTCCTTTAAGGGAGGAGTCGGTAGAACCACTGCCTTAACCCATGTGGCTTGGATTTTGGCTATGCGCGGTCGAAAAGTTGTGGCTGTTGACTTAGATTTAGAAGCACCAGGTTTAAGTACAGCTTTTAGCTTAAAACCACTACCTGAATTCGGTATTGTAGATTATTTTTATGAACGATCCTATCTACCGGAAGAGTTAGAACCAAATGTTTTAATCACCAAGATATTTGGCGAAGTTACAATACCGGATGCTACAGGAAGACTCTTCATTGTTCCTGCGGGTTCTTTAAGTCTTGATTACATTTCTAAAGTTGATGATCTTCGAGCAACTACTATTCTTGATAATGGTGAAACTCTCTGGTCTATTTTTAGTCGAGAAATTCAAGAGCAGTTAAAACCAGACGTTATTTTAGTAGATTCGCGTACCGGAATTAATGAATGGGGTGCTTTATCTCTACTTCAAGCTGCTGATGAGGCAATTATTTTTTTGTTTCCGAACGAGCAAAATCGGCAAGGGATTGATCTTCTCCTAAAATCACTCAATTCTTTTGGCAAGCTATCAATCAACTTTGTGTTTTCACCTGTTCCTGATATCAGCAATAGTGGAACGGCTAAAGTTACAGAGGTTTGGCAGCTTTTACGCAAAGTCATTGAGGGGGAAATAGATCAAGATGAACTGAATGAAAATGGTGATGACTCAGATGAGTCTCAATCTGAAATAGCAGAACCATTAATTGTTCCTTACGTGCCATCAATTGCTCTAGCCGATAATCATCCTGTAACAGGTTTGTTGGATTACTACAATCGAATTGCTAACTTAATAGATGAAGAAACTATTCAAATTCGCTCACAGGAAATTCTAGCAGCAACAGATACAGAACAACGCTGGAAAATTATTGAAAGCCTTCAATTTCCCGCCTTAAATGCTGCTGACCCCAGCTCAAATCTTCTGGGTCTATTTCAGAAAACTCCTAATTTTGACAAATTTTTAGATGAAACAACTTGCCTCATCCGAGGTAGAAAAGGAACTGGGAAAACGGCACTTTATTCACTTTTATTAGAACATGAGGATAAGGCTCGACAGCTAGCTCGTGGCCGATTAGATTCTGTAATTTTCCTCTCCGGTCATGGTGCATCCCAGACCAGTCGCCCAACACGCAGCGAATTTCAAATTATCCAGCGAAATTTAAAAGATAATGAGGGAACTTGGGAGGCATTTTGGCGAGCATACCTGATATTTCGAGTATATCAAGAAAATTATTTAAAACTGCCAGATAAAGGGAGTCAAAAACCAAAATTTGAAACTCTACGCAACATCTTGAAGGGACTGCCGGCAGAAAACTGGAAGGCTGAACATACTAAAGCCTTAATTGAATTATCAACTGATTCACAGTTGATACTTGTTTTGCCGGATGTCTTAGATATCCTGAACGAACAGCAACGGGATAAAAATAAAACACTTTGGCTTTTATACGACGATTTAGATGAAGACTTCCCCGAAAGAGATGGAGTTAGACAGCAAGCTTTAAGTGGTTTATTTCAACTTATTCAAGCTTGTGATGCCCGTCACTTAACATCTATTCGCTTTAAAATATTTCTGCGAGAAGACATTTGGAATCGTTTGAACTTTGACAATAAAAGTCACTTCAATGGACGCGATCTATTTTTGAAGTGGACAAGGGTAGATTTCTTGCGGTTAGCCCTTCGCCAAGCCACGCAAGCACGAGATTTTAAAGATTTAGTAGATCGTTCTTCACCTGTTGAAAATATTGATAATGCTAATGAAGAAACCTTAAACCGCGCCCTAGACTTATTGTGGGGAATACGTCGAAGAACAGGAAAAAAAGCTAAATATGTTTATAGATGGGTTTACGAACGTTTATCAGACTTAAATGGTACTGCCTTTCCCCGCAGCTTAAGTGCCTTGCTTCAAGGAGCAAAAGAGCAGGAGCTAACTTACAAGGGACAAACATCAGTTAAGGCTCCAAGCGATCGTTTACTTCGGGGAACATCTCTGGAAATTGGTTTAGAAAAGGCATCAGAGGAACGTTGTGATGCAATTAAACAAGAATATCCTGACTTATGTCCATTTTTTGAAGCTTTAGAAGGTGTTCCCGCTTTACCTAGCAGGCAACAACTTGAGCACGCCTGGGAGAAAAGCGCAAAGAAAATATATCCTGATTTTGATGAATTTGCCAGTTTTTTAACTGAAATTGGTCTGGCTAAATGGCGCCATAAAGAAAACCGTTACGGGTTTCCTGATATTTATGTGTATGGTTTCAAGATGATTCGTACAGGGACGAAGTAGCAAATTATGCTTGTGAATGAACTTATAGTTACTAACGCTCACCTTTTACAAAAAAACATTTTTAAAGAGGGATTGATTAAAATGTTCGCGATAATATTTTATTGACAAGTAGCTTCAAGTCATCTTAAGAAGGGATAACTTCGCCATTCCCCGAATTTTAGTTGTCGTTTTAATCCCCGAAACACCGGAAGACTGGTTAACCCAGTCCGAAACAAAACTCTGCATCAGAGGCTGCGGATATTGGATCTCGCTGCGGGGAAAGCCAAAAACACCAAACACAAACGCTGTCACCGTCCCCATCCCCAGAACCCACCAATTTACAGTCGCCGCCCTTCAGTCAATTATGGAGAGAATTAGCCAAGGAGTTCAACCATGAAAATCACCGTAAAAGATAGCCAAACTCTCGCAACAATCGAGCTAAATCAACTGAGAAATTACTTACAAACTAACGGCTGGCATGAAGACCAACCTTTCTTAGATAATGCCACACTTTGGCACAAACCAACAGCCGATGCAGAAGAATTTGAAATATTGCTACCTAAGCGGGAAAACCTGGGAGATTATTCAGCCCGCATCCGCGAGGCAATCCAAACCCTAGAAAACGCAGAAAATCGCCCTCAAAGTGAAATTTTAAGCGAACTACTGACCAGCATTCCCAACACGATAATTCAGGGAATTGTTATGCAAATTCACACCCCAAATACCCAAAAATTAAGTGGCGAAATTACTCTCCTCGGCCTTGTAGTTGCCAAATTGCGGAAAATTCAAACCTCCCTCGCAGACAAAGATTATATCCTGGCAATTAAAGCTTATCAAGAACGCTTACCGATTCTCTGTAGCGGTGACTTAATCAAAGACAACAACGCCTTCATCCTCACAAACCCCCACAACTTAACTCTCGATGAATTGTGGTAAAACTAACAGATTTTGTCGAAATCTATATTAGACCTCTTGCAAAAATCCTTTTCATAAATTTATGGGACGGGCTCTTCGGCCCATCCCACAAGAGTTATTTTTTAT